>SKTN01000081.1 GCA_007117945.1 Nitriliruptoraceae bacterium
ACCGAGGACGCTGGCCATGGCGGCAGCCACCGCGGCGTGCCCGGAGGGCCAGGATGAGCCGGCAGGCGGCGGGACCAGCCGGGGTGCCGTCCCGCGCTCGTAGGGCCGGGTGCGCCCCAGCGCGGGCTTGACGGCCTGTGCCAGCACCCACGCCGCGCCCCCGGCCACCGCCACATCCAGGGCGAGGCGCCGGTGCCCCGTGACGGCCAGGCTGGTCGCCACACCCGCGAGCCCGAAGCTCGAACCGAGATCGGTGGCCACCCCGAGCGCGACGTCGCTCGCACGAGGCTCCGGGCGGGCCAGGGCCGCCTCCACGCGGCGATCGACGCGCCCCACCACCCCGGTGGACACGCCGAGGTAGGAGCCGAGCACCGCTGCGGCGCCCAGCGCCGCGGGGAGCACCCGACGACGCGGTGCGGCCACGGACGCGCCGTGGCTCACGTCGCCTCGGGGTCGAAGGGTGGCGGGTCGTCGTCCGCCCGCACGGGCAGGGCCACCCGGGATGCCTCCCGCGCCGCTGCGGTGCGCGTGGTCGCTGCGGCGTCGTCGTTGACCAGACCCGTCACCTCACGCACCCCGCGCCGGACATCGCTCCGTGCCCCGTCGAGGTCGTGCTTGAGGCTCTTGAGCTCCGCCTGCAGCTGCTGGATCTCGCTGAGGCGCTTGAGCTCCGCGACGTTGCGTGAGGTCTCGGTGCGCAGCTTCGTGAGCCACTTGGCTGCCGTACGCGCGACCTCGGGCAGACGGTCCGGGCCGAAGACGAGCAGGGCGATCACCGCGATGACGAGCAGTTCCTGCGGGCCCGGCATGACGCCTGCACTCCTCGGACCCGAGAGGGGCGGGTCCTCGTGGAAGGATACTCGCCCGGCTCAGCGTGGCCGCTCGCCGAGTTCCACCTCGAACTCGAGCAGCTCGCCGTCGCGGAAGACCTCCAGCTCCACGACCTCGCCCGGTGCGCGCCGACGGACCTCGGCGACCAGTTCGGACATCGTCGCCAGGGGCGCACCATCGACGCTGATGATGACATCACCGGGCCTGAGATCGACCTCGGCGGCACCGGTGTCGGGCTGGATGGACTCCACGATCGCGCCGCGGCGGGCCGGCAGGTCCAGCTCGTCGGCCTGCTCGGCCGAGACGTCGGTACCCGCGATCCCCAGCAGCGGGTGCCGCACGAAGCCCTGGTCGATCAGCTGGTCCGAGGAGTCCACAGCCTGCTCGACACCGACGGCGAAGCCGACCCCCTGGCTCGCACCGGAGCGGGTCAGGATGGCGGTGTTGATGCCGACCAGGCGGCCCTGGGCGTCCACCAGGGCACCACCGGAGTTGCCGGGGTTGATGGCCGCGTCGGTCTGGACGATGGAGGGGATCGTCTGCACACCCTCACCGGGGATCTGCTCGTCGAGGCGGATCTCTCGGTTCAGCGCGGAGATCACCCCGGCCGTGACCGAGGCGTCCAGCCCGAAGGGCGAGCCGATGGCGATCACCGTCTCGCCGACCAGCAGGGGCTCGGACTCCGGCCGCAGGTTGATGGCCGGCAGGTCCGTCGCGTCGACCTTGACCACGGCGATGTCGTTGAGCTCATCGGAGCCGATCACCTCGGCCTCGAGCACGTCGCCGTCGGCGAGGCGCACCTCGACCGAACCCGCACCGTCGACCACGTGGTGGTTGGTGAGGATGTAGCCGTCGGAGCGGTAGATCACGCCGGAGCCGAGCCCCGACTGCCCACCCGGCCCGGGCCCGTCACCGCTCCCGCTGCGCACGTCGATGCGTACCACGGAGGGGGTCACCGCCTCGGCGACGGCGGGGACGATCGAGCTCTCGCTGAGCGGCTCGATGCTCGGCGCCGCCACGGTCGAGGGCGAGTCCGGGTCCTGGGACGCCTCCTCGGCGGTCGGCTCCTGCAGCCCGGTGTCCAGGGCCCCGGTCAGCACCAGGGTGGCACCGGTACCGACCACGGCACCGAGCAGCGCACCCACGAGCACGCCGAAGGGGCGACGGCGGCGGGCCGCCGGTGCATCCACGGTGCCGACGGTGTCCGGTGGGCGCACGGAACCGGCGGGAGAGCCGGGACCGGAGGCCGAGGCGCTCCAGCCCGTCGGTGGTGGTTGGGGGAACCGCGTGATGGCCGGTTCCGTCGACCCCGGTGCACCCTGCGGCCCCGCGTCGGTCGAGGACACGGCCGTAGGGGCACGCCACGGCCGCCGCCACTCGTCCCGGTCGTACCCCACGTTGCCCTCCGGTGCCGTCATCTGCCGTCATGGTGCCGCATCTGCCCGCAGGGTTCGACACACCGGCCGGGACAGTTCGGCCGCGCGCGTGCCCCCGGAGCGCCCGGGCGCCTAGGGTCCCCGTCGATCGCGTGGGAGGGCACGGGCGTGGACGAGACGGTACTCACCGAGGTGCGCAGGGTGCTCGCCCCGGAGTCGGAGTCGACCGTGGTCGCCCGCCAACGGGCGGCGGCGACCCACCCACCCGACCCGGAGGTGGGAGCCCTGCTGCGATGGGCGGTGCGCACCATCGGGGCGAACGCCGTGGTGGAGGTGGGCAGCGCCGGTGGGGTGTCGGGCTCCTGGCTCCTGCCCGACCTGCCCGAGCGGGGGGTGCTGACCTCGATCGAGCCCGACGCCCACGCCCACGGCCTGGCCACCGACGCCTTCGGTGCCATGGGCGCCGGCGCCCGGGTGCGGGCCATCCTCGGTGACCCCGTGACCGTCCTCGACCGCCTGTCCGATGGCGCCTACGACCTGGTGCTGCTGCAGAGCCGTCCGGCGCTCAGTCCCGAGCTGCTGGCCCACGCCGAGCGCCTGCTCCGCGGCGGTGGGATGCTGCTGGTGCGCGGTGCGCTGCGCGGCGGCGAGCACGCAGAGACCCTGGCGGCGGCCCTGGCCGCCCTCGCCGAGGACGGCGCCTTCGACGCCACGGTGCTCGGCGTGGACGGTGGCCTGCTCCTGGCCACGCGACGCCACGGGACGCAGCCGGCCCGGGGCCGGCCCGGTCCCGGATAGGTCGCGCTGGCCGCCCCCACCCGGACCCGTGCACCGCTGCGGCCGGTGTCCGGCCGCAGCGCTCAGAAGAACCGCACCTTGGCGGCGAACTCCACGGCGGGCGCCAGGATGACGGCGAGGTAGAACATCCCCGTGGAGGCCTGGATCGAGCGACCACCCTCACGAGCCAGCTTGACGTTGAACCCGGCGATCAGGCCCAGCAACGACAGCACCCCGAGGCCCAGGACCACCGACATCGACCCGATCTGCAGGACCGGCGAGAACAGCATCGAGCACTGCTCGAACTCGCCACCGGTGGGCAGTCCCTCGCAGGGGGCCGGGCTGCGCCAGGACAGCAGCACGGAACCGAGCCCCGCCGCGATCGCCGCCACGTTGGTCCAGGCGATCCACACCATGTAGCGGTTCGAGAGGCGCCGTTCCACGAGGTACCAGTGCCCGAGGATCAGCCCGACCCAGATGCCCCCCATGAGCAGGGCACCGAGCAGCAGTTCCAGCAGCCCCTGTGACAGCCCACCGACGCCACCGCGCTCAGCGCGGATCACCGCCAGGGGCCAGAAGGCCGCGAGGCCGACCAGGCTCGCCGCTGCGCCGAGGACGCGGACCACGATGCCCGGTGCACGCAGGCTGCGGGCGAGCACCGCCACGACGCTCACGGCGCTCATCGCGAGGAGCAGCGTGCGCGCGAGCTCCCCCTGCTCCTCCAGGGCTGTGCCCTCGAGGGAGACCATGGGACCGCCGAAGGCCGCCCACGCCCCCAGGGCCAGCAGCGCGATGGTCGTACCCGTCAGCGCGTCGTAGCCGCGCCGCAGGTGCCCGAAGGTGGGGCCGAACCACAGGAGCACACTGCTGCCGACGGCGGTGGTCGCCAGGACGGTCGCCAGCACGGCGGCGGGAGCGATCACGGTGGCTTCGCCTCGATCTCGGGGCGCACTCGACGGAGGCGGCCGTGGACGGGAGCAGCGCGCAGGCAGCGCGGGAGGCGACAGGGTGCCACCTCGGCGCACCGGGTGACCAACCCTGGGCCGGGCCGGTCACCGCCCGACCCGCGAGGGCTCCCGGCTCAGGCCACCACGGACCGCTCAGCCCTCCTCGCCGTTCCCGTCGTCCTCGCCGTTCGGGTCGTCCTCGCCGCCACCGTCGTCGCCGTTGTCCACCTCGACGTCCAACTCGAGGGTGTCCGGCACGTCCACCCCGCCGTCGTCGCCCCCGGAACCGAGGAACAGCAGCACCACCACGATCAGCCCCACCAGCAGGACACCGATCAGGATGCCAATGCCGAGGTTGCTGCCGGAACCGCCGCTGTTGACCACGACCTCACGGTCGCGCTCGGGCTGCTCTCCCTGTTCGGGTCGTTGCTCGCTCATGTTCGGACACCTCCGCGTGTCGATGGCTTGCCTCGTTGGTGGCGCCCCGGTCCCACCGTGGGCGCCGGAACGCGATCCGCGAAGTATGACCCCCCGCGTCGAGGATGCGATCCACCCGGGCTGGCCGGTCGGCCCGCTGGCCGAAGGGCCGGTACCCTGACCAGTTGCGCGATGAACGGTGGTGAGTGCCGTTCCACGGGCCTACGTCGAGAGGTTGGCGCGAGATGGGGCAGTGCGACCCAGGGCTGAAGCATGCCCGTAGCCTGCAGGTCACCGAGGCACACACCGCCGAGGCGGTGGGCTCGGGCGACGTCCCCGTGCTGGCGACGCCAGCGCTGCTGGCCCTGGCTGAGGGGGCTTGCGTGAGCGCGCTGGCCGACGAGCTGGACCCCTCGCAGACCACCGTGGGCACCTGGGCCGAGGTGGAGCACACCAAGGCCTCCCCCGTGGGCGCGACGGTGTGCGCACACGCCACGCTGATCGGCCACCACAACCGGCGGCTGGAGTTCCGGATCGCGGTGGAGCAGGACGGCGAGCAGGTCGCCCTGGTCAAGCACCGGCGGATGCTGGTGGACCGGGAACGCTTCCTCCAGAAGCTGGCCCCGACGGTCACGGGCTGCTGAG
>SKTN01000261.1 GCA_007117945.1 Nitriliruptoraceae bacterium
CTCGCTGGTCGACACCCAGGCCGCCCGGGTGCGGATGGAGCACGCCGCCACCCACGACGCGCTCACCGGGCTCGCCAACCGGGTCCTGGTGACCAGTGAGCTGCGGTCCGCCCTGACCGCGTCGGGCGACGTGGCCCTGCTCTACTGCGACCTGGACGGGTTCAAGGCCGTCAACGACCGCTACGGGCACGCCACGGGTGACGCGCTGCTCTTCGAGGTGGCACGACGGCTGCGGCGGACCGCCGGTGCGGGTGCGATGGTCGCCCGCCTCGGTGGGGACGAGTTCGCGATCGTGGCGCGCAACTCCAGCCCCACCCTGGCGGTGCGACTCGCTCACCGGCTGCACGCCGAGGTGGGTGCGCCCTACCACCTCGATGGTCGCCGGGTCGAGGTCGGTGCGAGCTTCGGGGTGGTGACCACCGCGCAGCTCGGTGGCGGCGCCGGCGACGGGGACGCCCTGCTCGCCGCCGCCGACACGGCGATGTTCGAGGCCAAGGCCGCCGTCAGTGCACCGATCCGGCTGTTCGACGCCGAGCTCAGCGCACGGCACGAACGCCGGGTCGGGACCCGGGCCGCACTGCGTGCCGCCCTGGCGGACCGCAGCCTGGAGCTCGCCTTCCAGCCCGACATCGACCTGCGGGACGGCCGGGTGGTGGGCGTCTACGTCCTGCCGCGGTTCACCGAGACCACCAGGCAGCTGGTCACCGCACAGGAGATCGTCGAGGCCGCCTGCGAGCTCGGTTGCCTCCCGGAGCTCGACGCGCTCGTCCTCGACCGCCTCGGTGAGCTGCGCTCCCGCTGGGCGGCGCACGGGCCGGGTAGTGAACCCACCCTGTGGAGCTCGGTCACCGCGAGCCAGGTCGTGGACGCCGGCTTCGTGGGTCGTCTGCGCCGGCTCGCCGCCGCGCCGGGTGCACCCCTGGGGGTCGCCGTCACCGCCGAGGTCCTCAGCGACCAGCTGGTGGTCGACGGCCTCCTGGAGCTGCACGCCGCGGGGGTCCACCTGGCCGTGGAGCGCTTCGGGCTCGAGCGTGCGTCCTTCGCGTCGATGCACCGCGTGCCCCTCGAGCTGTTGCGGATCGACCCGGAGCTGGTCGCCGGGCTCGACACCGATCCCTCTCTCGGCAGCGCGGTGCACGTGCTCGGTCGGCTGGCGACCGCGCTGGGCGTGGAGTTGGCCGCCGACGGCGTCGAGACCGCCGAGGTGGCGGAGGTGTTGCGGGCCCACGGGTGCGACCGCGTGAGCGGGTTCCTGCTCTCGCGTCCACTCCACGAGGGTCCCACCCTCCAGCGGCTGCTCGGCGAGGGGGTGGGCAGCTGCGACCCCGTCCCCACGGGGTGAGTGCCGCTCCTACCCTGCGACCTTCCCTGTGGAGGTGTGTGTGATGACGGAGGACGTGGCAGGCGGCGCCGGGTCGTCTGGACCCCCCGGTGACGGCGACCGCGCGGCATCGCTGGCGGTGTTCGCCAGCGGTCGTCTGGTGGACACCGACGGGCCGGTCGGGGCCGTGCGCTTCGATCCCCAGGACGCAGGCCGGCCCCTGGGGGATGGTCGTGTCGTCAGTGGGTGGAGCGTGTTCACCGGTGAGGAGACCGAGGAGGAGCTCACCGAGGCCGAGCGGATGCGCCTGCCCTCCCTCGCCTGGGTGGTGGAGCGCGATCCCGCCGTGGCCATGGTGACCGCCGGGCACGACGACAGCGCCGGCTACTGGGTGCGGGCGGGCGAGGACGAGCGGGGCCTGCCGGTCTGGGAGCGGCTCCTGCCCTGAGCACCACCCCGGTGGCTGCGGCCGGCCGCCCAGGGTGGCGCAGAGCTGGGTGCACGCCCAGGGAACGACCACCACCCGGCCATCCGCGGGAGCGGCCGCCTTCGAGGTGGTTCGCAGCTGGGCGTGCGCCCAGGTAGTGACCAGGTCGGGCAGCGCTGTGGGTTGGCGTCGGTGCGCCCGGGGGAGCGACCGGGCGCGTCCACCGCTGGCTACGACCGCTGGAACACCAGCTCCGTCCCGGGACCCTCCAGCACCAGCCGGTCATCGGGGACCGACCAGGACTCCACCTCACGCAGCGCGGCGAGGAAGGCCGCCTCGCTCTCCATCACCCCGTCCTCCACGCAGGCCATCTCCGTCGCCCCCAGGCCGTCGAGGTGGAGACGGTCGTCATCGAGCGACACCTCGGCGTCGTAGGTGTTGCAGGCCGCCGTGCCGCGCCAACCCTCCCCCTCGATCTCGAGGGTGACGGGGTGCGTCTCGACGGGTTCCACCTCGCCGTCGGGGCCGGTCCCGCTGACCAGCTCCCAGGCGCCCTCGAGCACCGTGGGATCCGTGCCCTCGGGCTCGGCGCCGCCGTCGGTCCCCGCGGGCCCGGCGCAACCAGCCAGCACCGCGAGCGCGGCCAGCGCCACCAGCACCGCCGGGGTCGTCAGCCGACCGCCACGCGAACGGGGGTGGCGTCCCTCCTGCCGCATCCTGGGTACACGCACCTGGCTACCTCCTGGGGTGTGGTGCTCACCGGGTCGTTCGGCACGGTGACCGCCGGCGCAGCGGGCACCCGTGTACCCGGTGGGACGCCGGCACCGACCCCAGGGTTGCGTGCGGGGCGCTTCGGAGTGGCGATCCCTGCGTACGCTGCCGACCATGAGCGCACACCCCGCCCCGCCCGACATCCGCGCCTACCTGGAGATCCGCACGTCCTCGCCCTCGAGCTGGTCGCCCGATGGCCGCAAGCTGCTCGTCTCCAGCGATCTGTCCGGCACCTCCCAGGTGCACCGGCTCGACCTGGACCCGCAGCCCTCCCTGCCCGTTCCGGCGACGCAGCTGATCCCGCTGACCCGCTTCGAGGAGCCGATCGGTGCGGGCTACCTCCCGAGCGGGCGCCAGGCCGCCGATGCGAGCGGCGACGTCCTGTTGCTGGCCACCGACGTCGGCGGCAACGAGCGCTACCAGCTGTTCACCACCCCCGACGAGCCGGCGGCGCCCCTGACCGGCCCCGACGACCTCGAGCCGCTGGTCCAGGACCCGGACCACATCCACCGCCCCGGCGGGGTCAGCCGGGACGGGCGCTTCCTGGCCTACGCCACCAACCGCGGGGACGGCGTCGCCTTCGACACCTGGGTGCGCGACCTGGCCACGGGTGAGGAACGGTGCGTCTTCGCCACGGGGGGCTGGACCGGCCCCGGGGGGTTCTCACCCGATGCGCGCTACCTCGCCGTCTCCGAGCTGACCACCCGCGCCGGCGACAACCAGGTGCACCTGATCGACCTCCACGCCCTGCACGACGCCGAGGTCGCCGACGCCACCCACCCCGCCGTCACCGAGCTGTGCCCCCACCCGGAGGAGGCCGGCACCGTGGGCACCCCGAGCTGGCTGCCGGACAGCTCCGCCTTCTACCTCGCCACCGACGTCGGCCGCGCCTTCGTCGGCATCGCGCGTGGCACCCCCGACGGCGCGTGGGAGCACGTCATCGAGCCCGGGTGGGACGCCGGCGCGGTGGTCGACTGGACCGGCAGCCACCTGCTCGTGGTGTGGAACGCCGACGGCATCACCCGTGCGGAGCTCCGCGATCCGCGCACCCTGGAGCCGCAGGGGCCCCTGCCCCTGCCCGGCGACGGTGTCGGCAGCGGGTTCCGCTTCTCCAAGGACGGGCGGTGGCTGAGCTTCGGCTACTCCTCGCCCCTGGTGCCCGGCGACGCGTGGCGCTACGACACCGTCACCGGTGCCCTGGAGCGCCTGACCATCAGCCCCTGCGAGGTCGACCCCGCCACCTTCGTCGACGCGGAACTGGTGCGCTTCCCCTCCTTCGACGGCCTCGAGGTACCGGCCTTCGTGCTACGCCCCGGGGACGGGGCGTCCGCGGCCGAGGAGCCGGCACCGGTGGTGGTGATGATCCACGGTGGTCCGGAGAGCCAGTACCGGCCGAGCTTCTCGCCCCTGGCCCAGTACCTGGTCGCCCACGGCTTCGCGGTGGTGGCCCCCAACGTGCGGGGATCGACGGGCTACGGCCGGGACTACCAGCACCTCGACGATGTGGAACGACGCCTCGACAGCGTCCACGACCTGGCGGCCCTCCACGACTGGCTCGCGTCCCAACCCGACCTCGACGAGGACAGCGCGGCGCTCTACGGGGGCTCCTACGGGGGCTACATGGTCCTGATGGGGCTCGCGCACCAGCCCGACCGCTGGGCCGCGGGGGTCGACATCGTCGGGATGAGCGACCTGGTGACCTTCCTGGAGAACACCTCCGAGTGGCGCCGTGCCTTCCGTGAGCGGGAGTACGGCTCCCTGGCGCAGGACCGCGAACTGCTGCGCGAGCTCTCGCCGATCACCCACGTGGAGCGGATGCAGGCGCCCCTGTGCATCATCCACGGCGCCAATGACCCGCGGGTCCCGCTGTCGGAGGCGGAGCAGATCCACGAGGTGCTGACCGAGCGCGGGGTGCGCTGTGAACTGCTCGTCTACCACGACGAGGGTCATGGGCTGTCGAAGCTGACCAACCGCATCGACGCCTACCCCCGCGTGACGGCCTTCCTCCAGGAGGTGCTCGGGACGTGAGCGCTGCGGGGAGACGCGGGTGCGCGAGCGCTGCCCGCGGGGCCGGCGACCCGGCCGGCCGGGCCGATGGTCCACGGCAGGGTCGCGCCGCGAACCCGGTGGCAGCGAGGATGAGGGTGTGACATGCGGGTCCTGGTGACCGGCGCGACGGGCTACATCGGCGGGCGGCTCGTGCCCGCCCTTCTCGAGCGTGGCCACGAGGTGGTGTGCGCCGCCCGGACACCGGCCAAGCTCGACGAACGCGTCTGGCGGCAGCAGGTGGAGGTCGCCCGGGTCGACGTGCTGGACCGCGCCACCCTCGACGACGCCGTCGCCGGCATCGACGTCGTCTACCACCTCGTCCACTCCATGGACGGCGAGGACGGCTTCGCCGAGCGGGACCGGCGCGCCGCCGCCAACGTCCGTGATGCGGCCGCTGCCGCCGGGGC
>SKTN01000123.1 GCA_007117945.1 Nitriliruptoraceae bacterium
ATCGCCGCCGTCAACGTCGTCTTCCCATGATCAACGTGACCGATCGTCCCGATGTTCATGTGCGGCTTCGTCCGCTCGAACTTCTCCTTGGCCATCGCGTGGTGCTCCTCGTGGTGTGACGTCGTCAGCCGCGCGGACGCAGGTGAGCGGTGCGCGGGGTACAGCGGTTGGGGAGAGCCGCCAGCGTTGCAGCGGCTCGAACGATCCGTCGGGGCGGGGCAGCGCTCGTTTCGCGGTGCCGGCCATCGCCGGTCCGGGTGCGCGCAAGCCTACAGAGGCACGGCGCACGAGCGCGAGGCCCTCCGTCCGCCCGGAAGGGAGGGGAGGGCCTCGAACGTTCCGTAGCGGCGGGTGGACTTGAACCACCGACACAGCGATTATGAGTCGCTTGCTCTACCCCTGAGCTACGCCGCCTCGAGGGACAACACCCCGTCGGGCGAGGCACTGTGGGTGCTGCTGCGGTCCCGGGAGGGGACCTCGAGCCCTGGCGCGGAATCGAACCGCGGACCTCTTCCTTACCATGGAAGCGCTCTGCCGACTGAGCTACCAGGGCGTGCGGGCGCGCAGCGTAGCCACCGGGACGGGGCCGGTCGAACCGGCCGCTGCCCGAGGGCCCACCCGGCGGGGAGCCGGGCGCTCCACCCACCGCACGGGAGCCGGCGGGTCGGTACGCGTCGCATCTGTGGAGGGAGCAGGATTCGAACCTGCGAAGGCGAAGCCGTCTGGTTTACAGCCAGATCCCTTTGGCCACTCGGGCATCCCTCCGACTCGCTCGGCGGACCGAGCCTGGCGGAGGGTAGGCCCCGCCCGTCAGGCCGGCAAACCGCCACCTGCCCCACGGCCGGACGGTGTCACGGAAGTAGGCTGGCACCGACCGCCAGGCACCGGCTGGGCCCCACCTCCCGGGGTCCGCACCTGCCCTGGCGCCCCACCCCACCCCGACGTGCAGGAGCAGGACCGTGGCAGACTCGAGCTTCGACATCGAGGCGGGTGTCGACCGCCAGGAGGTCGACAACGCCATCAACCAGGCGGCCCGCGAGGTCGCGACGCGCTTCGACTTCAAAGACACCGACACCGTCATCGCCTGGGCCGGCGAGGAGGCCATCCAGGTCGAGTCGGTGAGCGAGGACCGCGCACGGGCCGCGCTGGAGGTCCTGCGCGACAAGTGCGTCAAGCGCAAGGTGTCCCTCAAGGCCCTGGACATCGGCGAGCCCCGCGACGTCAGCGGCGGCCGCAGCCGCATCGATGTCCAGCTGGTCACCACGCTGGAGGCGGACCTCGCCAAGCAGCTGGTCAAGGACATCAAGGCCACCAAGCTCAAGGTGACGCCCACCAACATGGGCGACCGGATCCGGGTCGCCGGCAAGAAGCGCGACGACCTCCAGGAGATCCAGAAGATGGTCCAGGCCAAGGATCATGCCGCACCCCTGCGCTTCACCAACTACCGCTAGGCACCGGCTCCGAAGGCCCGTCGGGCAGCCGCGAGCGCGGCGCCGTCCACCGCGGGGAGATCACCGGTGCCCGAGGGCCACACGATCCACCGGCTGGCGCGCGACCACGCCAGCTGGTTCGCCGGTGCGCGGGTCCGGATCGCCTCACCCCAGGGCCGCTTCCACGCGGCCGCGCAACTGCTGGACGGCACGGTGCTCGAGGACACCGACGCCCACGGCAAACACCTGTTCCACCGGTTCGAGGGCGAGCGCCACGTCCACGTCCACCTCGGCCTCTTCGGGCGGTTCTTCGTCCACGACAACCCGCCACCCGAACCCCGCGACACGACCCGCTACCGCATCATCGGCGGCGCACGGACCACGGACCTGGTCGGGGCGACGGCCTGCGAACTGCTGAGCCCCGACGAGGTGGGTGCGATCCGGGACCGGCTGGGCCCCGACCCGATCCGCGACGATGCGGACCCGGAGCGGGCGTGGGCCGCGCTCCAGCGCCGCAGCGTGGGTATCGGGCGCGCACTGCTGGACCAGAAGGTGCTCGCGGGCGTGGGCAACGTCTACCGCGCCGAGGTGCTGTTCGTCCACGGTGTGCACCCGGAACTCCCCTCCCGGGAGCTGGATCGGGACCGTTTCGACGCCATCTGGACGACGCTGGTGGCCTGGTTGCGGCGCGGGGTCGAGGAGCGGCGCATCATCACCGTCGACCCCACGGAGGTGGGACGCCCGCGCGCACGGATGCGCCGGGAGGACGCCACCTACGTCTACAAGCGCGACGCCTGCCGCCGCTGCGACACCCTCGTGCGCCGCTACGACCTCGCGGGACGGTGGGTGTACGTCTGCGAGCGTTGCCAACCACCACCTGCGACCTGACACCGCTGGCGCCCACCGGGCCGTCACCGCAGGTCCCTGCCGGCTGCGCGGCAGCCCGCGACCCGGCCTGGTCCGAAGTCCGTCGACGGGCACCGTAGGCTCGTCACCGGGACCCGCTGCCCCCGTGCAGCAGGGTCCCGCCAGGACGACCGACCCGAGGGCTCATCACCGTGACCACCGTGCCGACGCGCACCGAGCGCGACGCCGACGTCGGTCTGCTGTGGCGTCGCCTCGCCCTGGCTGCGGTGATCGTGCGCTTCGCGATCCCCCTCGCGGCGGTCCCGCTGATCCCCTTCCTGATCCGGGACAACATCACGCTGCTCGTGCTGCTGCGGCCCCAGAAGGAGTTCGTGCTGGTCGGTGGTGGCCAGACCCGCTACCTCGGGGAGCCCGGGGTGCTGCCGCTACTGCTGGCCTACCTGCCGCTGGGCGTCCTCGCCGTGTCGGCGTTCTTCGTGGTGGGGCGGGCCTACCGCACGGCGCTGCGCGAGCAGGCCGGGCCGGCGTGGTTGCACCGGGCGATCCCTCCGCGCCAGTTCGAGCTCGCCCAACGGGTCCTGGCCCGGCGCGGACCGATCATCGCCGTCATCGGGCGCCTGGCGGCGATGCCGCCGACGGTGCTGGCCGCCGCGGCGGGGACCTCCGATGTCGCGCCGCGGCGCTACCTGCTCGCCGACGCCATCGGCGCCGTGCTCGGCTTCGGGATGGCGGCCGGTGTCGGTCTGGCCCTCGGGCGCGCCTACGAGGAGGGCGGCGTGTGGTTGACGGTGGTCGGCGTGGCGCTGTTCGTCGCCATGATCGGGTTGATCACCTGGTGGATCCGGCGCGAGGCTGAGCGCGACGAGACCCAACCGGACAACGCCGCGTAGGGCCGCCGGACGCCGATCCACCCCTGCCCATCTGCGCTCGGCGCCTCGGAACCGTCATCCTGGTGCGCTCTTCGTGTGCGTGCGGTTGCGAGGCGTGACATCAGCGTGAACGCGCACCGCGATGGGTACCCGTGCCGTTGACACCAGCCCCCGGCTCGATGAAGGTGACGGTGAAACGGAACCACCGGCGTCGTCCACCGGCGTCGCGAGGTACGGGGTGCATCCGCCCCGCTGGGTCCGTTGCAGATCGCGAGCCGGTCACGGCCCGCGGCTCGGTGCGCGCCTCGGTGCGCAGATCCTGGAGACGAGAAACGATGCGGAACATCACCCTGAGTCGCATGCGAACGCGGGCGACCGCCGTCGTCGCGTTGGCGACATCCATGCTGCTGATCGCGAGCATGGCCTTCGCGGTCACCGTCGATCCACCGGTCAACGACTTCATCCTCGAGGAGGGTGAGACCTGGACCGAGACCATCACCGTCGAGCTCCCTGCGCAGACCACCGCGGACACCGTGGACATCTACCTGCTCGCGGACACGACCGGGAGCATGGGGGGACCGATCTCGGCGGTGCGCACCGGAGCGCGCGCGATCGTGGAGAACCTGGGCGCTGAGTTCCCCGAGGTGAGCCTCAACTTCGGGGTCGGGGACTTCAAGGACTTCCAGTCACCCACCCAGGGGGATCCCTACGCCTTCCGTCACACGCTCAGCATGACCGATGATGTCGATGCGGTGGAGACCGCGATCAACGGCTGGTCGGCGAGTGGCGGGGGCGACGGCCCGGAGGGCCAGTACTACGCCTACGACCAGATCGCCCGCAACCGGGCACCGAGCAACGACGGCTCACCTGCCGGAACCATCGGCTGGCGACCGGGTGCCAAGCGGATCCTGGTCACCTTCGCCGACGCCCCGGCCCACGATCCCGTCTGCTCGGAGATCACCGCGCAGGTCGACGGCCACGAGGTCGGCTACGACATCACCGAGGCGAGCGTGATCAGCCAGCTCAACGCCGCCGGCATCGCCTTCATCGGGGTCAGCACCCTCACCGGCATCGGTTCGATGGACGCCACCCAGTCCGGCGCTGGGAACTACAGCAGCGCATGTGGGCCCGGTATCAGCCCGGAATCGCAGGCCGGCGGCCAGGCCACGCGCATCGCCGAGGCAACGGGTGGGGTGCACATCCTCGGTGTCGACAGCGCGGAGATCGTCGAGGTCATCTCGGAGGAGATCTCCACGGCCATCTCCACGATCCTGAGCCTCTCGCTGCTCCCGGAGGGTGACATCGAACCCTTCGTCGCCGGGATCACCCCTGAGAGCCAGGGCCCGATCGACACCGAGGAGGCCAGCTCCTGGGAGTTCGAGGTCGACTGGGAGGGCGTGGTCGCCGCCGCAGCGGCGGACCAGGTGTTCACCGGCAAGCTCAACGTCGTGGCCGACGGTTCCGTGATCGCCTACAAGGAGGTCACGATCACCGTGCCCGGCACCGACGACGGTGTGTACCCACCGGTGCCCGATGTCGAGGTGCTCCCACAGGTGCTCTACCCACCGTCACCTGACGTCGAGTCGGTGACCGCGGAGGCCACACCGGCCACCCCGGTCCGCGCACAGCCGGACTTCACCGGCTGACCCGCAGCGCGCGTGACACGTCGTGTGGCCGGCCGCGTGCCGGCCACACGACTGCGCCGACTCCTTACGCTGCCACGGGTGATCGTCCCTAGGGTGCCGTGACGGTGGCAGACGGCACCGTCACGGCACCGACCACGTGCACCGACCACGTGCACCG
>SKTN01000122.1 GCA_007117945.1 Nitriliruptoraceae bacterium
CTACCCGGCGCGCACGAGGGGACCGGTACCCGGCGGCGTCACTCGCCCGCGGGTGCCTCGGCGTCCTCGTCGACGTCGAGGTCGAGCTCGCGGTTCACCGCGTCGGCGAGCCACGCCAGGGCCTCGTCGGAGGAGACCACGTCGGCGTCCGCAGCCTGGCGGGCGGTGTCGATGCGGTCCCGCACCCAGCTGAGGTCGACGTCGTCGTCGCCCCGGACCGCGGGATCGGGTGCATCGGTGCGTTCCGCCAGCTCGTAGGCCTCGATGGCGGCCTCGACCGCTTCGGCGCCGCGGCGGGTCCTCGGGGTTCGTGCCTCGGTCATGGTTGCCTCCTCGGCTCACGGTCGCAGAGGTGCGCGGGGGCTCGGCCCGTCACCGTACTGCGCTGACGGGCGGGGGGATGCCTCGGTTCAGCGGCCCCGCGGGGGCGTGGCCGCTGCGACCACCTCACGCGCCTCCTGCCCGGGGGTGAAGCAGCAGTCGGTGGGGCAGGCATCGTGGTTGGGGCCCCGGGTGCCGAGCGCCCGCTTCTCGGTCTGGTCGTCGATGCGCTCCATGACCAGCTCGCGGATCAGCGCGACGAACCGCGGGTCCGTCCCCACCGTCGCCGCGCGGGCGAACGGCAGGCCGAGCTCGCCCGCGGTCTCCACGGCCTCCACGTCGAGGTCGTAGATCACCTCCATGTGGTCGGAGATGAACCCGATCGGCACGCACACCGCAGCCCGGGCGCCCTGTGCGTGCAGGTCCGTGAGGTGGTCGTTGATGTCGGGCTCGAGCCAGGGGACGAACTCCGGGCCGGACCGCGAGTTGAACACCAGCTGCCAGGGGCGCTCGCGTCCCTCGGGCAGCGGTGCGCGCTCGGCGAGCAGCTCCATCACGATCCGGCACGCCTCGTAGTGCTGGGTCTCGTAGTCGCAGTGGCGCGACATCGTGCGCGGGATCGAGTGGGTGGTGAACACGATGTGCGCGTCGTCGCGGACCGCTTCGTCCAGCTCACCGAGGGCGTCGAGGATGAAGTCCACCTGTGGCTCGAGGAAGCCGGGGTGGTTGTAGTAGACGCGCAGCTTGTCGAGGTGCGGTGCACCCTCCACCTCGGCGGTGGCCTCGGCGAGGTTCTCGCGGTACTGACGGCAGCCGGAGTAGGAGGAGAACGCCGAGGTGACGAAGCAGATGGCCCGCTCGATGCCGTCATCGCGCATCTGCGCCAGGGTGTCGGGGAGCATCGGGTGCCAGTTGCGGTTGCCGAAGTAGACGGGCAGATCCGGGCCCTCGGCGGCCAGCAGCTCCTCGAGGGCGGCGATGAGGGCTCGGTTCTGATCGTTTATGGGCGAGCGGCCGTCGAAGCTGAAGTAGTGCTCGCTGACCTCCTCGAGGCGTTCGCGCGGGATGTTGCGGCCCCGGGTGACGTTCTCCATGAAGGGGATGACCTCGTCGGGGGCTTCCGGCCCGCCGAAGGAGACCAGCAGGATCGCGTCGTAGCTGCTCGCCATGGTGCTTCCTCGTCGTCGTAGGGATCAGTCGCTGGTGGTGCGGTCGTCGGTGCCGTTGCGGGGTGAGGGGTCCTGGCTCGTGGGTTCCTGGTGGGCTGCGGGCTCGAGGCCGAGGGGTCGGGTCAGGGAGACCTCGGCACCCGCGGCCGCCCACGCAGCTTCGAAGCGCCGCAGCCGTGCGGGTCGGGGACGCACCCACAGCAGGATGGCGACGGCGGCGAGGGCGCCGATCGCGATGTTCCAGCGGGGCCCGATCAGGGCCGCGAGGATCGTGGTGAGCAGCACCAGGGTCTCCGCGAGCACCGCCTGCAGCACCATCCGGGTGCGCAGCTCACCCACGGCGGTGTCGTCGTCACCGGGCGGGCTCGCCGCGAAGATCCGGTCGATGGCCAGCACCCCGACGCCGGCTGCCACCGCCATCGCCACCGACAGCAGCAGGGGGAGGGCCACCGGGATGGTCGGCTCCACGTCGACGACCACGGTCAGCACACCACCGAGGAGCAGGACGCCGACCAGGAAGGCGAGCCACAGCCGGTGCTGCACGGCCAGGGAGCCGCGGTCGGTGGGCTGGGGCACCGTGCTGCCTCGTCGTCGGGTCGTCGGTGGGGGCGTCGGTCGGACCGTCGGTCGGGTCGTCGGTCAGGCCGTCGACTCCGGTGCCGCCAGGCTACGACCTCGTCGCGGCGCCGCGCGCACCGGGGCGGGTCGGGCTGGACCGGGCGGGGCCCGGTGGCCGCTGGGCCAACCAGATGCCGATCAGGATCAGCACACCCCCCACCAGGGCGCTCGGCCCGAGCCGCTCGTCCAGCACCACCGCACCGGCGATCACCGCCACGATCGGGATCAGGTAGGTCGTCAGGGTGGCGTTGGTGGCGCCCACCCGCGCGACCAGGGTGTAGAAGGCCAGGAAGGCCAGGCCCGTACCGAAAGCGCCCAGGGCCGTGACGCTGGCGACCGTCGCGAGGCTGAGCCCGGGGAGGGCGACGGGACCGTCGACCACCAGCGCCAGCGGCACGGTGACGACCGCGGCGGTGAGCACCTGTCCGGTCGCCAGGGCCAGGGGCGGTGCGTGGCCCGAGACCCGGCTCTTGGCGAACACGGCGCCGCTGGCGTAGAGCATCGTGGCCAGCACCACCACGGCCACCGCCGCTACGCGGCCGGGCTGCTCGATGTCGGCTGCGACGATGACCCCGACGCCTCCCAGCGCCAGCAGCAGCCCGGCGAGCCGACGGGTGGTGATCCGCTCCAGTCCGACCAGGGCGGCGACCACCAGCGTCGAGGTGGGCACGATCGCCATCAGCAGGCCCGCCAGACCGGAGGGCAGCGTCTGCTGGGCCCAGGCCAGCATCGTCCACGGGGCGGCGTTGTTGATCAGCCCGAGGGTGAGGAGGCGGCCCCAGAGCCGCGCCCCCCGGGGCAGCCGACGGCGCCGCAGCAGCAGGATGGTGAGCAGCACCAGGCCGCCGATGGTGGTGCGGCCCGCCACGATCCAGAAGGGCCCGATCTCGCGCAGGGCGACCTCCATGAACAGGAAGCTCAGGCCCCACATCAAGGACAGCAGGACCAGCAGGCCGGCCTCACCGGGCCCGAAGCTCGACACCGTGGGCGTGGCGGTGGCGGCCCCGCCGCCGCTGTCCGCGGGTGCGACGCCCTCGGGCGGGCCCGTGGTGGCCGGGCCGCCGGGAGCGGAGGATGGCGGCTGGCTCGTTGGCACGGACGACCTCGGGTGCGGATGCGGCGCCGCGCTCGCGGCGGCGGGCGGTGACGCTATCTCGGCGTCACCACCCTACGGTCGCCGGCTCCGAGGCACGCCACGGAACGGGTTAGGCTCAACCGTTCCGCTGAGGAGGTCGTCGTTGCCCACCGCTGCACAGCCCACGGCCGCACAGCCCACGCCGCCGGCCGCGGCTCCCGCATGGTTCCAGGAGGCCGTGGCGACCCCCGTGGAGCAGGGCAGCATCGAGGTGGACGGTGCCCGGATCGCCTGGCTTGCCTGGGGCGCGCGCAGCGACCCGACGTTGGTGCTGGTCCACGGCGGTGCCGCCCACGCCCGGTGGTGGACGGCCCTGGCGCCGAGCCTGGCCCGCGACCACCGGGTCGTGGCCCTGGACCTGTCGGGTCACGGTGACAGCGAGCACCGCGAGGTGTACGACGCCGAGCAGTGGGCCGAGGAGATCCTGGCCGTGGCCTCGGCCGCCGGTGGCAGTGGTCGGCCCCTGGTGGTGGGTCACTCCATGGGCGGGTTCGTCACCATCGTGCTGGCGGCCAAGCACGGTCCGCAGCTGGCGGGGGCGGTCGTGCTGGACGCCCCTGTCCGCCGCCCCGACCCGGAGTCCGAGGAGGGCCGGGGTGGCCGGATGTTCCGTGCCCCGAAGACCTACCCGGACCTCGACACCGCGGTGGAACACTTCCACCTCGTGCCGCCGCAGCCCTGCGAGAACGCCTGGCTGGTGGACCACGTCGGCCGCCAGAGTCTGCGCGAGACCGGGCAGGGTTGGACCTGGAAGTTCGACCCCCGGGTCTTCACCGCGCGCATGGGGCCCAACACGCCCAGCCAGTTCGGCCCGCAGCTGGCGCGGGCGGGGTGCCGGATGGCGATCGTCAACGGCGAGCGGTCCGCGATCGTCGATGCCGACGTGCGCGCCCACATGGCCGAACTGCTGTCCACGGCCCCCGCTGCCAGGGCGGGCGTGCCGGTGCTGGACGTGCCCTTCGCGCACCACCACCTGCTGCTCGACCAGCCGCTGGCGGTGGTGACCGCGATCCGCGGGGTCATCGCTGCCTGGGAGCCCCTGGGTCAGGCGCCCGCTGAGGTGGCCACGGGCTGATCGCCGGGGCGGGCGGCCGCCGAACAGGGGCCTTGGCTGGGTGAGGTGGTCGGTACCTGGGCAGGAGCCCCGGAACCAGCCAGGTGCGGCCGGCTCACGACGCCGGGACGGTGTGGGGTGGTCGGTACCTGGGCAGGAGCCCAGGTACCGACCACCGCCGGGGGAGCGGCCGGGGGTCACGCGCGGGCGTGCGGCGTCCGGGGGTCACGAGCGGGCGGGGGAGTCGCCCCGGGCCAGCCACCGACCGGGCCAGCAACCGGACGGGCGCACAGCCGGCACGGTGGCGCTTGTGCGCCTCACAGCTTGCGCAGCCACACCCGTTCCACGGCGTGCTCGCTGCCCTTGCGCAGGATCAGGTCGGCGCGGCTGCGGGTGGGGACGATGTTCTCCACCAGGTTGCGACCGTTGATCCGCTCCCAGATCTGGCTGGCGGTCTCGTCGGCCTGGTCGTCGTCGAGTTCGGCGTAGCGCGAGAAGTAGGACCGCGGGTCACGGAAGGCGGTGTCGCGCAGCCGGCGGAAGCGCTGGACGTACCACCGCTTGACGTCGGCCTCCTCGGCATCGACGTAGATCGAGAAGTCGAAGAAGTCCGACACGAACACCCGGTCGTCGCGGGTCGTCCCGGTCTGGAGGACGTTCAGCCCCTCGA
>SKTN01000301.1 GCA_007117945.1 Nitriliruptoraceae bacterium
GACCCAGGGGCTGGCGCTGATCGATGCCGGCCATCACGCCACGGAGGTCGCGGCGATGCCGACCTTCCTGGCACGGTTGGAGGGGGCCGCCCGAACCAAGGGGCTGGAGGCCCCGGTGGTAGCGTCCACGGTCCCGACGGTCCCGTGGAGGTGAGTGTGTCCGAGCCCACGAGCGCGGAGCTCGATCTGCTGCTCGAACTGCAGGCGACGGACCACCGCGTCCGCAAGCTCCGCCACCAGCTCGATGACCTGCCCGAGCAGCAGCAGCTGGAGGCGACCCTGGCCACGGCGGGGGAGCTCGACCGCCAGCATGACGACATCCGTGTGGAGCTCGAGCGCGCCTCGTCGCGGCAGCGACAGCTGGAGCGCGAGATCGAGGTGCTCACCGAGCGGCGCGACCACGAGCGCTCGCGCCTCTACGATGGCAGCGTCGGCAACGCCCGGGAGATGAAGGCCGTCGAGGCGGAGATCGAGACCACCACGCGCCGGATCGACGAACACGAGGAGCAGCTCCTCGAGGTGCTCGAGCAGGTCGAGGAGCTGGAGACCACGGCGGCGCAGCTGGTGGCTGACGGTGAGGCGGCCCGGACGCGCGCCACGGAACTGGAGGGCACGCGCGACGCGGCCGCCAAGCACCTGCTCGCGGAGCTCGGGGAGCTGGAGGCCGACCGTGCACGGCGTGCCGAGCAGCTCCCGGCGGAGCTGCTGACGCGGTACGAGGCCGCCGCTGAGCGGGCTGGAGGTACAGGTGTGGGCAAGCTGATCGACAACGCCTGCACGGCCTGCCGCCTCACCATGTCCCGGGCGGACGTGGGCGAACTGCTCGCCGGACCGCCCCTGACGACCTGCCCCCAGTGCCGTCGCCTCCTGGTGGTGCCGGAGTGACGAACGTCCATGGACCCGACGGTCGGGTGTGGCGTATCGGGCGGCGCCCCGACAAGCCCGGCGCGGCCGGCTACCTCACTCCCGGTGCGTGGCGGGTGGACGCGATCACCGGCGATGAGCGCCGGCGGTGGATCGCCGCAGGTTGGCGGGCCTCCGCGCGACTCCGCGACGACGTCGCCCTGGCGCTACGGACGGGCTCCGAGGGACCCGCGGGCGAGGTCGCGGTCACCGACGACGACGCCGAGGGCGGCGACGGTGGCGAGGGTGCGGGCGGTGGCGCGGACCGCGGGGTCGGCTGACGCAGGCGGCGGACCCCCGCGCCGCGCGCTGAGAGCGCCGGCGGGCCAATTGTCACGGGAGTGAGGGCGCCTTCGGTGATCGCGGTGGGCGCACGGTCCTGGGCTCTGTCCCAGGGATCGACCACCGCCGAGGGGTCGTGGGTGCCGGGGTGCCGGTTCGGGTGCACGGTCCTGGGCTCTGTCCCAGGGAGCGACCACGGGAGGCGCGTGGCGAGGCCTTCGGGGGGGCTGAGCGGTGGGGGGCCGCCGCGTGGTCAACCGGCGCCGGCGGCCTGTGGCGCGGTGTGCACCGCCGACGGCGTTCAGCTCACCTCGCCGTCGGCGGAGCCGACCTTGTCCAGGCCGGCGATCTTCGCCTGCTCCTTGGCACGGTCCGCTGCGCGCAGCACCGCCACCTCGTCGGCGCCGTCCTCGGGGTAGCGGGCGATGCCGTAGGCGGCGTGGATCTCGAAGCGCTCGCCGTCGGGCAGCATCACCTGCTCGTCGTGGAGGCGGCGCACGATCCCGTCGATCACGCCCCGGGTGCGGTCGCGACCCTCGCCGATCAGGGCCACGGCCATCTCGTCGCTGCCCAGCCGTGACGCCAGGACATCGGTGCCGGCCTCACGGCGCAGCACGTGGGCCAGGGCGCGCATGGCCTCGGTGCCCGTGGGGTGGCCGTACCGTTCGTTGAGCGCGCGCATCCCGCGGATGTCGGCCAGCAGGATCGTGAATGACTGCCCTGAGGAGCGCAGGTCCGCGAGTTCGGCGTAGAAGGCCCGGACGTTGAGCAGTCCGGTGACCGGGTCCTCCACCACCGCCCGGTGCATGGCGGTACCACGCTGCCGCTCGGACAGCTGCGCAGCCATCCCCACCATGGCGAGGCCGGGCAGCACCAGCGAGCGCACCAGCAGGCCCGGGGCCTGCACGCCGGCCACGCCCAGGGCGAGGTCCACACCGAGGTGCGCCACCGCGGCGATCGCGGCCAGCACCAGGGGCGAGCGGCGACCGCCCGCCAGCCCGGCGAGCACCGCGATCGGGGCCGAGGCCCAGGCGATGGTGGGGTCGCCAAGGGCGGCGTGCAGGCCCACCACGACGGCCAGGGCGGTACCGAGCACGGCGAAGCGCACCGGGCGACGGTCCAGGGGTGCGGCCGCGGCCAGGAGGCTGCGACGCGCCCGCGAGGAGAGGGTGGGGCGGGACACGGGGACCTGCCTCCTTCAGCCCACCAGGGCGGTGAGGAACCTGACGACCGCGTCGGGGTCGGCGAGGCGGTCGGTGGCGGCGGACTCCCGGTCCTCGGTCGCGACCAGGACGGCCCGTCCCCCCTGGGAGCGTGCCACCTCGAAGGCGTCCTCGTCGGTGACGTCGTCGCCGACGACCAGCGGGAGATGGTCGGGCCGGGTGCGGGCGATCCGCTCCAGTGCCACGCCCTTGTCCGCGCCCGCCGGTCGCAGCTCGACCACGGCCTTGCCGGCCAGCACGTCGAAGCCGGGCGGCTCCTGCGCCACGCGCTCCAACAGCGCCCGCACCCGCGGGCCGAGCTCGAGCACGCTGTCCTCGTCGGCGAGCCGGTGGTGGACCGCCAGGGAGGCCTGCTTGCGTTCCACCAGCCACCCCGGTGCCTCGTCGACGACGGCGCGCACATCGGCCTCCGCCCGGTCCAGGGTGGGCGCGACCACCTCGGGGTCGACCAGGGGAGCGGGCTGCCCGTCGGCGAGGACCAGCTCCGCCCCATGGCCACCGGCGTAGGCCGCGGTGAGGCCCGCCAGCCGGCGACGCACGTCGGCGATCGGCCGTCCCGACACCACCGCGATCGGGGCCACCTGCGCGAGCTGCTCCAGCACCTCCAGCGCCCCGGGGGCGGGTTGTGCGAGGTCCGGGTGGTCGACGATGGGTGCCAGTGTCCCGTCGAAGTCGAGGACGACGAGCCAGCCGGCCGGGGGCCGCAGCTCACGGCCGAGCTCCTCCGGGTCGCGCAGCGGCCGGTCGGGTGGCGTTGCGGGGGTCGACAGGCTCATGGTCCGTGCCCGCCCTCGGCGATGCCGGCGAGCTCGTCACCGACCCAGCGGTAGACGTCGCCGTCGCGCACGACCTCCGCCATCCGGGCGATACGCGCGCGACGGTCCTCCCGTTCCAGGGTCAGCGCGGACTCCATGAGGTAGCTCTGGCCCTCGACGTCGAAGGGGTTGCTGCGCACGGCGTCGTCGGCGAACTCCATCGCGGTGCCGCAGAACTCACTGAGCAGCAGCACCCCGTCGCCGCCGGCCGCCGACTGCACGGTCACGAACTCCTTGGCCACCAGGTTCATGCCGTCCTTGAGCGGCGTGACGCACATCACGTCGGCGAGGCGGTAGTAGGCCGCGAGCGCCTCGCGGGGCACACCGCGGTAGAGGTAGTGGACGGGGACGTCCTTGCCGGGCTCGGTGAAGCGGCCGTTGATGCGCCCGACCTCGGTCTCAACCGAGGTCCTGAGCCGCCGGTACTCCTCGACATCGTCCCGGGAGGGCACGGCGATCTGCACGAAGGCGAAGGTCCCGCGCAGGTCCGGGCGGCGCTCGAGGAGCAGCTCGATGGACTGCAGACGGTGCCGGATGCCCTTGGTGTAGTCCAGGCGGTCCACGCCGAGCAGCACCTTGCGGCCTGCGAACTGCTGCTCGAGCTCGGCCAGTTCGACCTCGGTCTCGTCGCTGACCGCCAGTGAGCCGAACTCCTGGACGTCGATCGAGATGGGGTGGGCGACGGCCCGGATCTGCCGGCCGTCGGGCAGCACGAGGGTCTCACCGAGTGCGGTCACCCCCGGGTAGAGCTGCTGGACCGAGCGCACGAAGTTGTCCCGGTAGACCCGGGTGTGGAAGCCGATGGCGTCCGCTGCGAGGAGGCCGTGGAGGATCTGGTCCCGCCAGGGCAGCCGGGCGAACAGCTCGGGGGGCGGGAAGGGGGTGTGGAGGAAGAACCCGATGGGTGAGTCCGGCGACGCCGAGCGCACCAGCTCAGGCTGCAGCATCAGGTGGTAGTCCTGGATCCAGATCAGGGGTGGCACCTCGGCGTCGGCGACCACCTTGCGGACCGTGTCGGCGAAGCGGCGGTTGACCTCCTCGTAGGTCCGCCACCAGCCGCGATCGATCACGGGCTCGACGACCAGGTCGTGGAACAGCGGCCACAGGGTCCGGTTCGCGAAGCCGTGGTAGTACTCCGCGACCTCCTGCTCGGTCAGGCTCACGGGGTGGAGGTCGGCGTTGAAGTCGTCGACGCGGGGCGGGACCCCCTCGGGGTCGTCGTCCCAGCCGATCCAGGCGCCACCGAGCTGTTCGATCACGGGCTTGAGCGCTGTCACCAGCCCGCCTGAGGCGGGCTGCCAGCCGTCCTCGGTGCGGGATACGGGCAGTCGGTTGGCCACGATCACCAGGGGGCGTTCGGGCAGTTCCATGCAGAGCTCCTCGACCCCCCCGAGCCTAGTGAGCGCCTCCCCGGCTGCAGCCACCGCCGCGTCTGGGGTGGGGCCGCGTCAGGCGGTCGGGCCCGGGTCCAGGGTCGCGGTGAGGTGCTCGTCGAGGCGCGCCCGCAGCGCCGAGGTGACGGGTCCGGGAGCGGGCAGGCGGCGGATCGTGCCGTCGGGGAGGGTGATCGCGCGGACCGGGAGGCAGGGCCGCGTGGCGGAGACCACCATGGCCTCGTCGGCGCTGGCCAGTTCCTCGAGCCCGGGGGTGGCCGGGGTGACGGTCACGACCTCACGCAGCACCTCCACCGACACCGATGCCAGGATCGGCAGCCGAGCGGGGTCGGGGGTGGAGCACCC
>SKTN01000138.1 GCA_007117945.1 Nitriliruptoraceae bacterium
CGCGGCGCCAGCCCGGCGTGGGCGGTGGCCCGACCGGGCGATGCGCACGCCGGCGAGGGTTAGGGGTCCAGGAGCCGTGCCGCCGCGGCCATCGCCGCGCGGGTGGAGGCGTCGGTGACCCGGGCGGCGTCCTCGGGCGCCAACCAGGCGACGTCGGGGGACTCCCCGGGAGCGGGGGACAGCGCCGCCTGGCCGTCGGCCGACAGCAGGTAGCGCAGATCGAGGTGGACGTGCCCCCGGGGACCCTCGTGGACGTCGACGTGCACCAGCAACGGTGCGCCAGCGGGGTGCCGGGCGTCCACGCCCGTCTCCTCACGGGTCTCGCGTACCGCCGCCTGCCACGGGCGCTCCCCGGGCTCGAGGTGCCCACCGGGCTGCAACCAGCGACCGAGCCGCCGGTGCCGGTGCAGGAGCACCCGGCCGTCACCGTCCTGGACGATGGCCGAGCCGGTGACGTGGGTGGGGTCGGCGTGCTGGTCCAGGGGCGCGGGCAGCCACGCGATGAGCGCCCGGGTCCGCGCCAGGCTGCGGACCTCCACCGCGTCACCGGGCCGGTGGCCGGCGAGGTGGTCCAGCAGGTCCACGCTCACCCGGCCGAGGCCAGACCGATCTCCTCCACGAGCTCGGCGGGGGAGCGGCGGATGCCGAGCACGAAGGGCCCGAACTCCGCGTAGCGGACCGAGGCCTCGTCGTACCGGAGCGTGTAGACGATCGACTTGATGTCGGCGAGGTCGTGGGCGAAGAGGCTGACGGCGTACTCCCAGTCGTCCAGCCCCGTGGAGGCGCTGACCAGCTGCAGCACCCGGCCGGTGTAGGCGCGACCGGAGCGTCCGTGCTCGCCCATCAGGCGCTTGCGCTCCTCGTAGTCGAGGGCGTACCAGTTGTCGTCGCCCTCGCGGCGGTGGGACATGGGGTAGAAGCACAGCAGCTGCCAGTCGGGCATCTGCGGGTGCAGCTTGGACTCCGTGTAGGCGGCGATGCGCTCCGCGTACTGCTCCACACGCCGGTCGAGGTCCTCGCCGCTCACCCCCTTGGTCGCCATCTCCTCGCGGTAGCGCTCCGGGGTGTCGGTGTACTCGCTGCCCTCGGTGAGGGAGAGGTAGGAGTCGACCAGGGTCAGCGCCGGGGCCGCGGCGGTCGCGGACAGCTCGGTCTGGAGGGCACGCAGCTGGGTGAGGTCGTCGCTGAGCGCCATGGCGATCACGTCCGCCTTGTGGCCGAGGCCCGTGAACAGGTGCAGCTGCACCCGGTCCTGCCAGGCCTCCAGGGTGGCGACCACCTCCTTGGCGGCGTGCGGCGGGAGGTGGGGTACGGCCGCGTGGTCCACGCGCAGGAACAGGTGCAGCACCCCCCAGCCGGTGCCGGGGCGGGCGGGCTCGGGCATGACGACGCTCCTCGACGCTTCGACCGGCAGCGTACCCCTGCCCTCTGTCACCCCCGGGCACGGCAGCGGGGCGGCCGCAGCCGCCCCGCCGTCCTCGCGTCCGGCCCGCAGCGGGGCCGGTGTCACTCCAGGATGGTCTTCCCCCGGACGGTGCCGTCCTCGGCGAGGTCGTAGACCAGGGGCACGCCCGTGCCGAGCTCCAGCGACAGCACGCCCTCCTCGTCCAGCTCATCGAGCTGCATCACGATCGAGCGGTTGGAGTTGCCGTGGGCGACGACCAGCACGTCCTTGCCCTGCTTGATGTCGCCGAGGATGGCCCGGTCGAAGAAGGGCAGGGTGCGCTCCGCGGTGTTCTTCAACGCCTCACCGTTCGGCGGCGGGGTGGCGTAGGAGCGGCGCCAGGTGTGGACCTGCTCCTTGCCGTAGCGCTCGGCGGTCTCCGCCTTGTTCAGCCCCTGCAGGTCGCCGTAGTGGCGCTCGTTGAGCGCCTGGTCACGGATCACGGGCAGGTCGTCGAAACCCGCGACCTCCATGATGATCCGGAGCGTCTCCTGGGCGCGGGTCAACGACGAGGTGTAGGCCACGTCGAAGTGCTGGCCCCGCAGGCGCTCACCGCCCTTGGCGGCCTCCTCCTCACCCTTGGCGGTGAGGGGGACGTCCACCCACCCGGTGAAGCGGTTCTCGAGGTTCCACAGGGACTGGCCGTGTCGGACGAGGGCGAGGGTTGGCATCGGTGACCCTTCCATGAGGTGGGGTGCGCGTGGTGGTCCGCGTCGGCGGGCGTGCGCCCGTCGCGGCTCGGCGTGGCTGCGCCGAGGTGGTCATCCACCCTCGAGCCTAGAGGCCGTCCGCACCGCTGGCCGGTGTCCGGCTGGCCCCCTGCAGTTCCAGCAGGGCCCGGTGCAGGGCCAGGCTGCCGCGGACCCGGATCCGCCGCGCGATCGCGGGCTGGGACACCCCCAGCGCCGCGGCGACGTCGACCTGGCGCTCACCGTCCAGCAGGCCCATCAGCGCCCGCCGGTCCCGGGCGTCGAGGCGCGCCAGCAGCTGGTCCTGGAGGAGCAGGTGGGCGTTGATGGCACCCTCGAGCACGGGATCGTCCGCACGGCACCGGCTGCGCAGGGAGGCGGGCCAGCGCCGCGAGGCGGGCAGCTCCTCGGCCTCGGCCAGGGCGGCCCGGGCCAGGCTCGTGGCGGTGGCGAGCTCCGGGGTGTCGGGACCGGCAGTGGACCGAGGCGTGGGGGCTGGGCCCTCGGGGTCACCCGGGGCCGGGGGCCCCAGGCCGATCCCCAGGCGGAGCTCGACGGCCTCCCGGGTCCCGGAGCGGGTGGTGAGCACCAGCCCGTCGGTGCCCAGCCGCAGCCGCAACGCGGCGGCGGCCGCGGCACCGATGTCGGCGTAGGCGCCGAGGAACACGTCCCGGTCGGTGCGGCGCAGGGCGAGCAGGCTGTCACCCGCGGCCTCGACCGTGGCCAGGGCGGCATCGAGGCCCGCCAGCAGCTGCGCGGTGTCGAGGTAGCGGCGTGAGGTCACCACATCCCCGGTGACCACCACCGGTCCCCGTACCTCCGCAGCCCCGCCGGACGTGAGCTGTGGGGGAGGGGCTGCCCCCGTGCTGGCCATGTGGACCTCCTCGACCTGCCGCGTCGCCGACCGTGGGGACGCGGCGCCGATGACGACCCCACCCGACGGGAGATGCATAACGCATACGGTTATGATACACGTACGGACGTCAGCGAGCCCAGGGCCGCGTCCAGCGCCGCCGCACCGTACGGCGGAGGCGGGCGCCGGCGCCGCGCTCGACTAGGTTCGCCCCCCCGCCCGGTGGCCCCACCCACCTGCCTGGGCACGGTCACCGCGGACCTGCCACCAGCTCCGTTCCACCCCGTACCGATCCGGGAGCCCGCCGATGGACAGCTTCGATGCCCGCGCCGATCTGCAGGTCGGCGACCACACCTACGAGATCTTCCGGCTCGACGCGGTCGAGGGCCACGAGCGCCTGCCCTTCAGCCTGAAGGTGCTGCTGGAGAACCTGCTGCGCAACGAGGACGGTCTCGCGGTCACCGCCGATGACATCCGGGCGCTGGCGGCCTGGGACGCCGCGGCGCAGCCCTCCACGGAGATCCAGTACCGCCCTGCGCGGGTGATCCTGCAGGACTTCACCGGGGTGCCGGCGGTGGTCGACCTCGCCGCGATGCGCGAGGCGATGGCCGAGCTCGGGGGCGATCCGTCCCGCATCAACCCCCTGGTGCCCGCGGAGCTGGTGATCGACCACTCCGTGGTGGCCGACGTCTTCGGCGTCGGCGACGCGCTCCAGCGCAACATCGAGCTGGAGTACGAGCGCAACCGCGAGCGCTACGCCTTCCTGCGGTGGGGACAGGAGGCCTTCGAGAACTTCAAGGTCGTCCCGCCGGGCACCGGCATCGTGCACCAGGTCAACATCGAGTACCTGGCGCGCGTGGTCTTCGGCGAACAGGACGCCGACGGGGTGCGGCGTGCCTACCCCGACACCCTGGTGGGCACCGACTCCCACACCACCATGGTCAACGGCCTCGGCGTGCTCGGCTGGGGTGTGGGCGGCATCGAGGCGGAGGCCGCCATGCTCGGCCAGCCGGTCTCCATGCTGATCCCGCGGGTGGTGGGCTTCAAGCTCGAGGGGGAGCTGCCCGAGGGGGCGACGGCCACCGACCTGGTGCTCACCATCACCCAGATGCTGCGCGAGCACGGGGTGGTGGGCAAGTTCGTGGAGTTCCACGGTCCCGGCGTGGCCGCGGTGCCCCTGGCCAACCGCGCCACCATCGGCAACATGTCCCCGGAGTACGGCTCCACGGCGGCGATCTTCCCCGTCGACGAGGAGACCCTGACCTACCTGCGCTTCACCGGCCGCTCCGAGGAGCAGATCGCCCTCGTCGAGGCCTACTGCAAGGCGCAGGGCCTGTGGCACGACCCCGCCCACGAGGCCGACTACTCGGAGTCGCTGACCCTCGACCTGTCCACCGTCGAGCCCTCCCTGGCGGGCCCCAAGCGTCCCCAGGACCGGGTGGCGGTCGCCGAGGCGAAGAACGCCTTCCGGGTGGCCCTCAAGGACTACACCGACGACGAGGCGGCACCCGTCGGCCTCGACGCGGGGCTGGACAGGACCTTCCCGGCCTCCGACCCCGTCGCTGCACCCGGGAGCGCGCCCGAGGACGGTTCCCCGGCGCCGGCGGGGGCACCGGAGCGCACCGCCAGCTGGCGCCCCTCCAAGCCCACCGAGGTGACCCTGGCCGACGGTGCGAGCTTCACCCTCGACCACGGTGCCGTTGCCATCGCCGCCATCACCTCCTGCACCAACACCTCGAACCCGAGCGTGATGATCGCCGCCGCGCTGCTGGCCAAGAACGCCGTGGAGCGGGGCCTGGAGCGCAAGCCCTGGGTCAAGACCACCCTGGCCCCGGGCTCCAAGGTCGTCATGGACTACTACGACCGTGCCGGTCTCACGCCCTACCTCGACAAGCTCGGCTTCAACCTCGTCGGCTACGGCTGCACCACCTGCATCGGCAACTCCGGTCCCCTGATCCCCGAGGTCAGCGAGGCGGTCCAGGAGCACGACCTCGCCGTGGTGTCCGTGCTCAGCGGCAACCGCAACTTCGAGGGGCGCATCAACCCCGACGTGAAGATGAACTACCTCGCCTCCCCGCCGCTGGTCGTCGCCTACGCCCTGGCGGGCACGATGGACCTCGACCTGTTCACCGAGCCGCTCGGCGTCGACACCGAGGGCCAGCCCGTCACCCTGGCCGACCTCTGGCCCTCGCCCGCCGAGGTCCAGCAGGTGGTGAACCAGGCCCTGCAGACCGAGATGTTCGGCGACAAGTACGCCAGCGTGTTCGACGGCGACGACACCTGGCGGGCCCTGCCGACCCCCGAGGGTGACATCTTCGAGTGGGATGCGGACTCCACCTACATCCGCAAGCCCTCCTTCTTCGACGGCATGCCCGCGGAGCCGGCACCGGTCACCGACATCACCGGTGCCCGGGTGCTGGCCAAGCTCGGCGACTCCGTGACCACCGACCACATCTCGCCGGCCGGTGCGATCAAGCAGGAGAGCCCGGCGGGGGAGTACCTGACCTCCCACGGCATCGAGCGCCGCGACTTCAACTCCTACGGCTCCCGTCGCGGCAACCACGAGGTGATGATCCGCGGCACCTTCGGCAACATCCGGCTGCGCAACGAGCTGGCACCGGGTACCGAGGGCGGGGTCACCCGTGACTTCACCGCCGGTGGCGAGGTCACCTCGATCTACGCAGCCGCCGAGCACTACCAGGCCGAGGACACCCCCCTGGTCGTGCTCGCAGGCGCGGAGTACGGCTCCGGCTCCTCCCGGGACTGGGCCGCCAAGGGCACGCTGCTGCTCGGTGTGCGGGCGGTGATCGCCACCTCCTTCGAGCGCATCCACCGCTCGAACCTGATCGGGATGGGCGTGCTGCCGCTCGAGTTCCCCGATGGGCAGAGCGCCGAGGACCTCGGCCTCAGGGGTGAGGAGACCTTCGACATCACCGGCGTCGAGGCCCTCAACGACGGTGAGGTGCCTCCCACGGTCACCGTCACCGCCCGTGACGGCGCGGGGGAGCCGACCACCTTCGAGGCGAAGGTGCGCATCGACACCCCGGGTGAGGCCACCTACTTCCGCCACGGTGGCATCCTGCACTACGTGCTGCGGACCCTGAAGGGGTCGTGAGCGTCCGTGGGTGTGCGCCGCGACGAACCTGGCGCACACCCACATCCCCACCCTCCGGAGGCCACGATGCTGTTCGCCCGCCCACCGGCCACCGTGATCGACGCTGAGGACGCCCTCCCCGGGCGCGACACCCCGGTGTCGGTTCCCGAGGCGCACCACGTCCACGGCCGCCCCATCACCCCGCCCTGGCCCGATGGCCACGCCGTACTGGTGGTGGGCATGGGCTGCTTCTGGGGCGCGGAGCGCATCTACTGGTCCCTCGACGGGGTGTGGACCACCTTCGTGGGCTACGCGGGGGGTCACACCCCCAACCCGACCTACCGGGAGGTCTGCACGGGCCGCACCGGCCACGCGGAGATCGCGGGTGTCGTCTACGACCCCGAGGTGGTCGGCCTCGGCACCCTGCTCGGTGCCTTCTGGGAGCAGCACGACCCCACCCAGAGCATGCGCCAGGGCAACGACGTCGGCACCCAGTACCGCTCGATCCTGCTCACCACCTCCGACGAGCAGGTCACCGCCGCCGCCGCGAGCCGCGACCGCTACCAGGCGCGCCTGCGCGACGCGGGTGTGACGGCGCCGATCACCACCACGATCGAGCCGCTGGGCGAGGTCTACTGGGCGGAGGCCGAGCACCAGCAGTACCTGTCCAAGCACCCCGGTGGGTACTGCAACCACGGGTTCTGCCAGGCGGCCTACTGACGGACACCGCTGGCCGGCGCACCACGGTCCGGCTCCACGCGGCGGCGCCCAGGCGCGTGTAGCGTGGGAGCACACCTCCGGGTGCGCAGCAGCGTGCCCACGCCCCGCCCGCCCCGCCTCGAGGTCGACCCGATGATCCCCCGCGAGCTCCGCCTGCCACCCGAGCACCTGTTCCCACCCGATGAGTGGCGGCTGGTCGAGCGGGGCTACTCCGACCGCTGGATGGGCAACGCGGAGACGGTGTTCGCGCTGGGCAACGGCTTCCTCGGGATGCGCGGCACCTTCGAGGAGGGCCGGCCCGCGATCGAGCCGGGGACCTTCGTCAACGGCTTCCACGAGACCTGGCCGATCGTGCACGCCGAGGAGGCCTTCGGCTTCGCCCGCACGGGTCAGACCATCGTCAACTGCCCCGACGCCACCCTACTGAAGCTCTACGTCGACGACGAGCCCCTGTTCCTGCCCACCGCCCGCCTCGTCGAGTACGAGCGCACCCTGGACTTCCGCGAGGGCGTGCTGCGCAGGAACCTGACCTGGTCCACGCCCTCGGGCAAGAAGGTGACGCTCACGACCTCGCGGCTGGTGTCCTTCGTGCACCGCCACCTCGGTGCCATCTCCTACGAGCTCGAGGTGGATGCGGACGCGCCCGTGGTGGTGTCCTCCCAGCTGCTCAACCGGCAGGACGCCCGGGCGGAGGACGAACCCCGCACCAACAACGGCAGCGACCCGCGCCGCTCCCGGGGGTTCGGGCACCGGGTGCTCAACTCCAAGGGCATCTCCCAGGACGGGCACCGCATCGTCAACGGGTACCGCACCACGAACTCCCGCATGACCCTGGGCGTCGGCGTCGACCACGTCATGGAGACCGACAACCCGTGGCGTGCGCAGCGCACCGCCGACGACGACCTCGGCAAGGTCGTGTTCACCGTGGACGCGCGCGCCGGTGTGCCGATCCGCATCACCAAGTTCATGACCTACCACAGCTCACGCAACGTGCCCGCGATGGAGCTGGTGGACCGTGGCTGGCGCACCCTGGACCGCGCCATGACCGAGGGCTACGGGGCCCTCGAGGCCGCGCAGCGCGACTTCCTCACCGACTTCTGGGAGCGGTCCGACGTCCAGGTGGAGGGTCCGGCGCGGGTCCAGCAGGCCATCCGCTGGAACCTCTACCAGCTGGCTCAGGCCTCGGCCCGGGCGGAGACCACGGGCATCCCCGCCAAGGGGCTGACAGGGCAGGCCTACGAGGGCCACTACTTCTGGGACACCGAGGTCTACGTCGCGCCCTTCCTGACCTACACCGAGCCCCGGGTGACCCGCAACCTCCTGCGTTTCCGCCACTCCATGCTGCCCCTGGCGCGGGAGCGGGCCCGCGAGCTCAGCGAGGACGGGGCGCTGTTCCCCTGGCGCACCATCAACGGCGAGGAGGCCTCCTCCTACTACGCCGCGGGCACGGCGCAGTACCACATCGACGCCGACATCGCCCACGCGATCCGCCACTACGTCAACGCCCGCGGCGACAAGCAGCTGCTCAAGGAGGTGGGTGCGGAGATCCTGGTGGAGACCGCGCGGATGTGGTCGGGGCTGGGGTTCTTCAGCCCCGAGGACGCCGCCTTCCACATCCACGGTGTGACCGGGCCCGACGAGTACACCACCGTGGTCAACGACAACGCCTTCACCAACATGATGGCGCGGGCGAACCTGCGCTACGCCGCCGAGGCGGTGCTGTGGCTCAAGGAGGAGGAGCCCGAGGCCTACGCCGCCCTGGAGCACGCCACCGGCCTGGCCAGCGAGGAGGTGCTGCGCTGGCAGCGGGCCGCCGACGCGATGTACGTGCCCTACGACGCCGACCGCGGCATCCACCCCCAGGACGCGAACTTCCTCGAGAAGGAGCGGTGGGACTTCCAGCACACCCCCACCGACCAGTACCCCCTGCTGCTGCACTACCACCCCCTGGTCATCTACCGCCACCAGGTGATCAAGCAGGCCGACGTGGTGCTCGCGATGGTGCTCCTCGGTGACGAGTTCTCCCTCGAGCAGAAGCGCCGCAACTTCGACTACTACGACCCGCTGACCACGGGTGACTCCTCCCTGTCCGCCTGCGTGCAGTCGATCCTGGCCGCCGAGGTCGGTTACGAGCGCAAGGCCCTGGAGTACTTCCAGTACGCCCTGCTGATGGACCTCGCCGACGTGGCCGGCAACGTCGTGGACGGGGTCCACGTCGCCTCCGTGGGTGGGGTGTGGATGACCCTGGTCTACGGCTTCGGCGGCCTGCGCGACTACAACGGCGAGCTGTCCTTCGATCCGCGCCTGCCCCGCCCCTGGAACCGGCTGCGCTTCCCCCTGCGCTTCCACGACCGGCAGCTGGTGATCGACCTGACCCACGACACCTACACCTTCGAGGTGGTGTCCGGTGAGGGCGAGGTGACCATCGACGTCCGCGGTGAGGAGGTCATCCTGCGCCCGGGGGAGCCCGTGGAGCTGCCCGCCTCCGTCGGGACCACCCCGACCCCGGTGCTGGCCTCCGAGGACGCCTGACCCCGGCCCACCACCGCGACCAACCCCACGATGCACCCCGAGGGAGGTGTCCCCATGCGTGTCCGTCTCCGCAACCCCGACCGCACCGTCGAGGTCGAGGGACCCTGCACCGTGGCCGAGCTCCTCGACCACCTCGACGTCCTGCCCCACACCGTGCTGGTCCTCAACGACCGCGCCCTGGTCACCGCCGACCACCTGCTCCCGGCGGACGCCGAGGTGGAGGTCCGCCCCGTCATCAGCGGCGGGGCGGAGGGTGCCCCGCGCTGCGCGGTGTGCCGTGCGCCGGCGGTGCTGGAGGAACGGCGGCACCGTGCCGCGTGGTGCGCGGACCACCTCGCCGACCACGTGCAGAACCAGATCCGCAAGGCGATCGACCACCCGCCCGGGCTGCCGGCGGGGGAGCGGATGTGCTCCTACGCCGACCGGCTCCTGGTCGCGGTCAGCGGTGGCAAGGACTCCCTGGCGCTGTGGGACGCCCTGACGGAGATGGGCTACCGGGTCGACGGGCTGTACGTGGGGCTCGGCATCGGGGGCTACTCGGAGCGCAGCCGCGAGGTGTGTGCGGCCTTCGCTGCCGAGCGGGGCCTCGACCTGCACGTGGTCGAGCTCGCCGAGGAGTACGGCTACACCACACCCTCGGGTGCGGGGGCCGCGGGGCGCTCCACCTGCGGGGTGTGCGGGCTGTCGAAGCGCTACGCCTTCAACCGCGTGGCCGTGGACCACGGCTACGACGTGCTGGCCACCGGCCACAACCTCGACGACGAGGCCGCGACCCTGCTGGGCAACGTGCTGCGCTGGCAGGAGTCCTTCCTCGCCCGGCAGCACCCTGTCCTGCCCGCCACCGGCGCCAACCAGGTCCGCAAGATCAAGCCGATGTACCGGCTCTCCGAGCGGGAGAGCGCCGCCTACTGCGTGGTGCGGGGCATCGACTACGTGGTGGAGGAGTGCCCCCTGGTGGACGGCAATACCGGCCACGAGCTCAAGGCCGCCTTCGACCTGCTGGAGGCGGCGTCGCCGGGCCTCAAGGCCCAGTTCCTGTTCGGGTTCTACGACCGTCAGGACCGCCTCGTGGACCCGCGCGCCGAGGAGGAGGTCGAGCTCGCCGAGTGCGGCAGCTGCGGCATGCCGACCACGGGTGCGGTGTGCGCCTTCTGCCGGCAGCGCGAGCTGATCGTCCAGGCCCTGCCCGTGCGCACGGGTGCCAGCTGATGGACACTGACCCGCACGCCGCTCCGGAGCACGCGGGCGGTCCGGTCCTGCCCGGTACCGATGCGCCCCTGGCTCCGGGTGAGCTGGTCCTGCTCCTCGACCGCAAGGGGCGGCGCTACCTCGTCGAGCTCGAGCCCGGTGCCCAGTGGCACAGCCACGGTGGACTGGTCGAGCACGACGCCATCATCGGCAGCAGCGAGGGCACCGCGATCCGCACCAGCAAGGCGATGGAGGTCCTGGCGCTGCGGCCCACCCGCGAGGACTACGTGCTCAAGATGCGGCGCGGCGCCCAGGTGGTGTACGCCAAGGACCAGGCGATGATCGTCGCCCTGGCCGACGTGCGCCCCGGGGCCACGGTGATCGAGGCCGGTGCGGGCTCCGGCGCCCTGACCCTGGCGTTGCTGGCGGCCGTGGGGCCCACGGGGCGGGTCGTGTCCTTCGAGCGCCGCGAGGACCACGCCCGGATCGCGCGCCGCAACGTCGAGCGTTTCCACGGGCAGCTGCCCGACAACTGGGACCTCGAGGTCGACGACGTCGTCACGGGGCTGGCGGGGCGGCGCGCCCACCGGGTGGTGCTGGACCTGCTGGAGCCCTGGTCGGCCGTGGCGGCGGTCACCGAGGTGCTGCCGCCGGGCGGGATCGTGTGCGCCTACACCCCCGGCGTGCCCCAGGTGATGCGCCTCACCGACGAGCTGTGGGCTTCGGGGCGGTTCACCGAGGTCCGCACCAGCGAGACCCTGGTGCGGCCCTGGGACGTCGATGGTCTGGCGGTGCGTCCCGCGCACCGGATGGTGGCCCACACCGCCTTCCTGACCACGGCCCGCAGGGTCCCCGCGCGTGAGGAGGGCGGCCCGGCCCGCCGTCGCCGCAAGGCCGACACCGGGGGCACCGTGGACTGGGCGGCGGGCGACCGTGCCCGGGACGCCGCCGGGGCGCCCCCTGCCGGCGAGGCTCGGGAGGGATCGCGCGGATGATGCGTGGGCCCGTACCGGCGTCAGGCGCGCCGGCCCGAGGCCACCGTGGCGATCAACGCGACGGCCAGGACACCGGGGATCGCGAGCAGCAGGCTGGCACCGATGGCCGTCACCGCGAGCAGCGCGCCCACCGCCCCGGCACCGATCGTCGTCAGTAGCTCCGCGGTACGGCTCACGGGGTGTCCTCCGGCTGCGGGCGGAGCGCAACGCGCTCTCCTCGAGCATGCCGCACCGCCCGCCGCCGCGCGTGCGCACCACCCCGTCCGTACGGCAGGGACATGGGCCCGGGGAGCGCGACGGCACGGTGGCGTGACCGGTGCGGCCCCGACGCGCGCGCGACGACGCGCGCAGCCTCCCACGGATCGGTCCGGCTCGTACACTCGCCGTCGCGGCGACGCGAGACCGCCCCGCGGGGCGGGACCGGGTCAGCCACCCCGACGCGAGGAGGCCACGTGGTGGGTCCACAGCGGGACGGCGAGGACCGGGAGCAGGCTGCGGGTGACCGGGGCTTCGACCCGCCTGGCCTCGATCCGGATCCCCTGGCCTCGGGCGGCGGCGCCTTCGACCAGCTACCGGTCCCGCAGGCCGAGCCGGCGGACGAGAACGACCCCGACGCCGTGCTCGCGGAGCTCAAGGTGCTGCGCGAGGAGGCTGAGCTCCTGCGTCGTCGCCTGGCCAGCGCCCCGACCCGGATCCGGGTACTCGAGGAGCGCCTGCTGGAGACCTAGGGCCAGCTGCATTCGGCCACGGCCCAGAACGCGAAGCTCGCCGAGACCCTGCGCAGCGCCCGCGACCAGCTCACCACGCTGAAGGAGGAGGTCGAGCGCCTCTCCGCCCCACCCCAGACCTACGGCACCTACCTCGGTGTCGGTGCGGACGAGGACACCCTCACGGTGATGGTCTCGGGCCGCAAGCTCGAGGTCTCCACCAGCCCCGAGGTCGAGGTGGCCGACCTCGAACCCGGCCAGGAGGTCCGGCTCAACGACGCCATGAACGTCGTGGCGGTCGGCGGGTTCGAGGACCGCGGCGAGGTGGTGACCATCGCCGAACTGCTCGGCGACGGCCGGGTGCTGGTGGTGGGCCGCACCGACGACGAGCGGGTGGTCACCCTCGCCACGCCGCTGCGGGAGCTGCCCCTGAAGGCCGGGGACTCCCTGCTCCTCGACCCCCGCGCGAACACCGCCCTGGAGCGCATCCCCAAGGCCGAGGTGGAGCAGCTGATCCTCGAGCAGGTCCCCGACGTCACCTACGAGCAGATCGGCGGCCTCGGCGACCAGGTCGAGGCGATCCGTGACGCCGTCGAGCTGCCCTACCTCCACGCGGAGCTGTTCGTCGAGCACGAGCTGCGCGCACCGAAGGGGATCCTGCTCTACGGCCCGCCCGGCTGCGGCAAGACCATGATCGCCAAGGCCGTGGCCAACTCCCTGGCGCAGCGCGTGGCGGAGCGCACGGGTCGCACCGACGTGACCAGCTACTTCCTCAACGTCAAGGGTCCGGAGCTGCTCAACAAGTACGTCGGCGAGACCGAGCGCCAGATCCGGCTGATCTTCCAGCGGGCCCGGGAGAAGTCGGCCCAGGGCTTCCCCGTCATCGTGTTCTTCGACGAGATGGAGTCGCTGTTCCGCACCCGCGGCTCCGGGGTGTCCTCCGACGTGGAGACCACGATCGTGCCCCAGCTGCTCGCGGAGATCGACGGGGTGGAGAGCCTCAAGGACGTGGTGGTGATCGGCGCCTCCAACCGCGAGGACATGATCGACCCCGCGATCCTGCGCCCCGGGCGGCTCGACGTGAAGATCAAGGTGGACCGCCCGGGCGCGGACGCCGCCCGCGAGGTGTTCGCGATCTACCTCCACGAGCGCCTGCCCCTGGCCGAGGAGGAGGTGCGCACCGCCGGCGACCCGGCACGGGCGATCGCGGCGATGATCGACCGCACCGTGGAGAAGATGTACGCCACCGACCCGGACAACGAGTTCCTCGAGGTCACCTACGCCAACGGGGAGAAGGAGGTCCTGTACTTCAAGGACTTCAACTCCGGGGCGATGATCGAGAACGTGGTGGCCCGCGCCAAGAAGCTCGCGATCAAGCGGCTGCTGGACACCGGCGACCGGGGCCTGCGCACCCGGGACCTGCTCACCGCGATCCGCGACGAGTTCCGTGAGAACGAGGACCTGCCCAACACCACCAACCCCGACGACTGGGCGCGGATCAGCGGCAAGAAGGGCGAGCGGATCGTCTACGTGCGCACGTTGCTGTCGGGCCAGGACACGCCGGGCCGCTCGATCGAGAACGTCAACCCCGGGCAGTACCTGTGAACGGCAGGCGATGAGCACGCCCAAGTACGTCGGTGTGGAGACCGAGTACGGCATCACCGTCGACGGTCCGAACCCCGTGAACCCGGTCCTGGCCTCCTCGATGGTGGTGGGGGCCTACCGCGCCGCCGGGGACGACGACGTGCGCTGGGACCACACCGACGAGTCGCCCCAGCGTGACGCCCGGGTGGGCACGGTGCCGGAACCGGGCGAGCCGATGATCGACGACGAGCTCGGGCTGGCCAACACCGTGCTCACCAACGGCGCACGCTTCTACGTCGACCACGCCCACCCGGAGTACGCCACCCCGGAGTGCACCAACGCCCGCGACCTGGTGGTGTGGGACCGGGCCGGTGAGCTGATCCTGGCCGACGCCGCCGAGCGGGCGGCGGCCAGCCTGCCGGCGGGCAGCCGGGTGCTGATCCACAAGAACAACACCGACGGCAAGGGGGCGGCCTACGGCACCCACGAGAACTACCTCGTGCCCCGTACCGTGCCCTTCGGGCGCCTGACCCGCCAGCTCCTGCCCTTCTTCGTCAGCCGGCCGCTGTACACCGGTGCCGGCCGCATCGGCAGCGAACTGGACGGGCGCGTGGGCTTCCAGCTCACCCAGCGCGCCGACTTCTTCGAGGTGGAGGTGGGGCTCGAGACCACCCTCAAGCGCCCGCTGATGAACACCCGGGACGAGCCCCACGCCGACCCGGAGCGCTACCGCCGTCTCCACGTGATCAACGGCGACGCGAACCTGTGCGAGGTGGCGACCTTCCTCAAGGTCGGCACGATGCTGCTCCTGCTCGACGCGATCGAGGACGACGCGCTGCCGGCGGTGCCCGTGCTCGCCGAGCCCGTGGCCGCCTTCCACGCCGTCAGCCACGACCTGACCGCTCGGGTGGAGCTGCCTCTGGAGGACGGGGGCACGATCACCCCCCTGGCGCTGCAACGCTGGTACCTCGATGCCGTCCGCCGCTACGTCAAGGACCGTGACCAGCCCCTGGACGCCACCGGTGAGGAGGTGCTGACCCGCTGGGAGGCCGTGCTGGCCACCGCGGAGGAGGACCCCCGTCTGCTGGCGGGCCAGGTGGACTGGGCCACCAAGCTGGAACTGCTCGAGGGCTACCGGGCTCGCCACGGGCTCGAGTGGACCAGCGACCGGCTCAAGATGGTCGACCTGCAGTACCACGACGTGCGGCGGGACAAGGGGCTCTACCACCGCCTGGCCGCCCGGGGACGCATCGAGCGGCTGGTCGGTGACGACGAGGTGGCGGCCGCGGTACGCACCCCGCCCGAGGACACCCGCGCCTGGTTCCGCGGCGAGTGCATCCGCCGGTTCCGGTCCCAGGTGGTCGCCGCGGGCTGGGACGCGTTGATCCTGGACCCGGGGCAGGACAGCCTGCAGCGCGTGCCGATGATGGAGCCCGGCCGGGGGACCCGGGTGCAGGTCGGCGCGCTCCTCGACGAGGTGGAGGACGTCGCCGGCCTCCTCGCACGCCTCCGGGCGTGACCCGCGGGCGCAGGCCGGCGGTGGCCTACCCCGTGACGACAGGACCCTCGCCGGCGGCCGGGCGGGGGTAGGCTGCGCCTCTCCGATCGTCAGGCGGACACACCATGAGCGACGGCGGTCAGGCCCACCGGCGTAGCAGCGACCAGGCCGATACGCAGGCCGAGGAGCACGCGCCCGTCGAGGGCGAGGGTGCCACGGCCCGTGAGGTGGTCGACGACGTCGACGAACTCCTCGACGAGATCGACGACGTCCTCGAGGAGAACGCCGAGGAGTTCGTGCGCGGGTACGTCCAGAAGGGCGGCCAGTAGTCCCGCCGCCGTCGGAGCCACCCGGCGTGCTGCCGGTGGTGCTGGCATCCCGGGTGCCGCTGCCTACCCTGGCTGGTCATGGATCTCCCGGACGCCCTCGAGCGGCCGGCGGTGCGGTGGACGTTGCTCGCCGTCGGTGGACTGCTCCTCCTGCACCTGGTCGCCTGGGTGAGCCTGCTCGGCCTGCAACGCAGCCACACCGACGCGGTGCTGGCCGGCGTCGAGGTCGATGCGGTCGCGGTCGGCGGGATGGACCGGGCGGGCCTCGTGGCGGCGGTGGAGGACCGGGCCACACAGCGTCTCGCCCAGCCGGTGCGCGTGGTCACCAGCGCCACCACGGACACCGACGAGCCCCTGGCGGCACTGCAGGACGCCCGTGCCGCGCTCGGCCAGCGGGCCGACACGCCCTCCGCGGTCGAGGAGGCCTGGGCGAAGGGTCGACGCGGCCTGCGGCGGGCCCTGGCCGATCAGCTGCGGGTCCGTACCGGTGACACCCTGCACGTGGTCCTGCCCGTCCACATCGACGGCGACGAGCTGGAGGCGTGGGCGTCGACGGCCGCCCTGGAGCTGTCCATCCCGCCACGGGACGGTGCCATCGCGCTCTCGGGCGACGACGGCGACGTGGACATCGAGGTGACCGACGCGCGACACGGCACCGAGGTGGAGGCGGCCGAGGTGCGCGAGCAGGTCCGCGAGGCCACGATCCGCTCCGTGGGCCCCGTACGGGTCGAGGTGGCTGCGGAGCAGCTCGAGCCGGACATCACGCAGGTGGACGTCGACGCGGCGCTGGCCGACACCGAGCTCGCCGTGTCCGCAGCCGTCGAGCTCGACCACCCCTCCACCGCCGGTGAGGACCTGGTCCTCGCGCCCACCGACCTCGCCGAGGTGCTCCACGTCATCGCGGACCGGGAGGCCGCCGAGGGCGCCCGCCTGCAGGTCACGACCGATCCCGACCGGCTCGCCGACCACCTCGGTGAGGAGCAGCTCGCGGCCCTGTCACCCGAGCGGGTCGAGGCGTCCCTGGCACTGGTCGACGGCGCGGTCGAGCGCACCGAGAGCGCCCGCGGCTTCGAGCTCGACCTGGCAGCGACGACCGCCACCGTGCTGGACCTGGCGTCGCAGGATGCGGACCGCAGCGCCGAGCTCCCCGGCGAGATCTTCGAGCCGGAGATCACCACCGAGGACGTCGAGGCGGTGGCCGGCGAGGCCGAGGTGCTGGTCAGCGCCCCCGTGACCCTCACCAACCCCTCCGCCGCAGACGACCTGGAGCTGTCACCCACCGCCCTCTCCGAGGTGCTGGACGTCGAGGTGGTGGTCGACGATGACGGGCCGTCCCTGCGGGTGGGATCCTCGGCCGACCGGCTCACGGGGTGGCTCGGCGAGGACGGCGTGGCAGCGTTGGAGAGGAGCCCCGCGCCTGCCGACGCCAACGTCGTCGGCGGCCAACTGGTCGTGGACGGCGGCACACCAGGGTTCTCCGTGGACACCGATGCCACGGCCGAGGTGGTGGTCGACCGGGCGCGGGACCCCGACGACCGGTCCGCAGAGCTACCCGGCGACACCACCCACGCGGACGTCTCCCCGCAGACCTACGAGGATCTCGGGATCACCGAGGTCGTGTCCCAGTTCACCACCGATCTGACCCCGGGGCAGTCGCGCAACACCAACATCCGCCTGGCCGCCGACCACATCGACGGCGACCGCATCCTGCCGGGCGAGAGCTACTCGCTGAACCAGGGCATCGGTCAGCGCACCGCTGCACGGGGCTTCGTCGCGAACGGTTTCATCCAGGACGGCGAGCTGATCAGCGTCACCGGCGGTGGCGTCAGCCAGATGGGCACCACCTTCTTCAACGCCGCCTGGTTCGCCGGCATCCGGATCGATGAGTTCCACCCCCACTCCCTGTACTTCGCCCGCTACCCCGAGGGGCGCGAGGCGACCCTGTCCTGGGGCACCCTCGACGTCGTGGTGCACAACGACTCGCCCTACGCGATCGAGATCTTCACCTCGCACAGCGCCTCGCACGTGACGGTGTACCTCGCGAGCACCAGCTGGGCGGCGGTCGACACCTGGACCGGGGAGCGCTACGACCTCGTCGAGGGCGACGAACGGGACGGGTTCACCGTCGACTTCGGCCGCGAGATCACCTACCCCGACGGCTCCACCACCTCCGAGAGCTACTCCCACACCTACCGCCCGGCGAACGGCGACTGACCCGCGCGCGGCGCCGCCGACGCCACGGGGTGCACCACGCCGTGCCCGCCGGTCAGGCCACCGGCGGGGCGAACCGGAGCCAGCTGCCGTGCGCCTGCACCCGGCCCAGCGCCGCGTCGTGGCGCTGCCCGTCGACCCAGCGGGTGGTCGCGATCACGAAGCCCGGCTGGTCGGGATCGGGCGGGCCGAGCTGCCGGGCGACGAGCTCCGCGAAGGGCGCCAGGAAGTGGCCCTCGAGCCCGACCCGCCACAGCGCCCGCCGGGCACCGATGCGATCGAGGAGCGCCTCGAAGTGCTCCCGGTCCCCGGGGGCGAGGTAGGCCAGGGTGGCACTGTGCAGCACGACGACCTGGAGGTCCGGCTCGATCGCGGTGACGACGGGCTCGAGGAGCTCGAGCAGGTCACCCTGGTGCAGTTCGATGTCGTCGTGCGCGGCCGCCAGGGTCAGTGCCGCGTCGAGCCGGGCCAGCCGGTCGACGTGCTCGGGCCAGACGCAGGCGCGCAGCCACGCACGGTCGTCCGGATCGCCGACCCGCAGCGGCGTGCGGTCGATGCCGATCCGTCGCGCCACCGGTGCCAGGTCCGTGCCCGGCACCTGGTCCAGGCAGCGCGTCTCGAGCACCACCGGCGGCGGGGATCCCGCACCGGGGACCGACGCGGTCGCTGACCGGGTCACGGCGTCGCCGGCAGCGGCCACGAGACGGTGGACGTAGCGATCGAGGTGCAACAGCAGCCCGGCGCTGGTCCCGACCTCGACCAGGGCGAGTCGGCGGGTGGGCGCTGCACCACGCTCCGGGCCCGCTCGGCGCTGGAGCCACGACACGGCCGCGCGCTGGCCGGCGGTGCGACCCGGTTCGTTGGTCTGGGTCGAGCGGGCCTGGAGCCGATCCACGATCGCGTCACGATGGCGGTCCAACACCGCGAGGAACGCGGCCGTGGCCGCGGCATCGGGCGCCCGGTCACCCCCGACGGAGGGGTAGTAGGCCGCCAGCGCGCCCTGCTCGACCCCGCGGAGCAGCAGGTCGTGCACCGCCGCGAAGACCAGCGTCGCCCGCCGTTGCGCGAGCGGCGCCAGGTCGAGGATGCCGGCGGCGTCCTCGTCGCCTGCCAGCGCACCGCTGAGGTGGGCGTACAGCGGCGAGGTGGGACGGGCCTCCTGCGCGAAGGTGGCGAAGCGCAGGGCCGCCGTGGTGTCGTCCTGGGTGGGATGCATCCGTGCGACCTCCCGGTCGCGCAGCGTAGGCGTGGACCTCGCGGCAGCCGCCCGTCACCCCACGTCCCCGTGACATCGATGCACCCGGTTCGGCGGCGGTGCCCGCACATCGATGCTTGCATCGTGCCGGGAGGCCGCTAGCGTTCCGCCGGTACTACCGCGGTAGGTGGTTGGGAGGCCCGGCCGGGGGGTCCCGTCGCCGGTCCTGAGTACCTACCGATCGTCGTGGCCGCACGGTCACGGAGACGGAACGATCAAGGAGTCAGCATGACCGTGTTCAAGCGCAAGCGCAGCCGCACGCTTCGTCTTGCGGCAGCGGTGGCAGCGGGTGCCATGATCCTCGCCGCGTGCAACGGCGACGAGGACGTAGCCGACGACGACAACGGGGAGGCGGCGGCCGAGGACCGCGTCTTCCTGACGATGGCCACGGGCTCGACCGGTGGGACCTACTTCCCGCTCGGTGGCGCGATGGCCGGGGTGTGGAACGACAACATCGACGAGGTCCGGGTCAACACCCAGTCCTCCGGTGCCTCCGTGGAGAACCTGCGCCTGCTGCAGTCGGGCGAGGTCGACATGGTCCTCGCGGTCAACGGTGTCGCTGCCGACGCCATCGCCGGTGAGGGGGAGTTCGAGGGCGAGGACTACGACTTCGTCACCATCGGCAACATCTACGGTGAGGTCACCCAGATCGTCGCCACCGCGGAGTCCGGCATCACCTCGATCGCCGACCTCGAGGGTGCCCGCGTCGCGCTCGGCCCCCCGGGATCCGGCACCGAGGTGATCGCCCGCTTCATCCTCGAGACCCAGGGCATCGATCCCGACAGCGACATCGAGGCGTTCAACGACACCTTCGGTGAGGCCGCCGACGGTCTGCGTGACGGCCGCCTCGACGCCGCCTTCGCCATCCTCGCGCTGCCGGCAGGTTCCATCGAGGAGGTCGCGACCTCCGTGGACATCAACATCGTCTCCATCGAGGGTGACCTCATGGACACCCTGCTGGACGCCGATCCGACCCTGTCCTCCCTGGACATCCCGGCCGGGACCTACCCCGGTCAGGACGACGACGCGGTCACCGTGACCAACTGGGCGACGCTCTACGCCCCGGCGGATCTCGACGAGGACCTCGTCTACGAGATGACCCGGGTGCTGTTCACGGAGACGGAGTCGATCGCCAACGCGATCGCCGTCGGTGAGCAGATCCAGATCGACACCGCCCTGGACGGCAACGACATCGACGTGCACCCCGGTGCACAGCGCTTCTACGACGAGAACTAGTGCCAGACACCGGCGCAGCGGGTGGGACGCGGCTCACGCCGTCGTCCCCACCTGCGCGCCGTCGCAGCATCCCGGTGGTGGCCGTCACGCTCGTGGCGGCCACCACCGTCGTCGTGGCCCTGGTCCTCGTCGGACGCGGGGGCGGGGAGCGGCCGGTACTGGAGCTCGGCGATCCCTCCACCGGCGAGCTGCTCTACGAGCGACCCGTCGAGGTGGGGGAGGAGCTCGTGCTCACCCACACCCACTCGGTCACCCGTCGACCGGTGATCGAGCGGTTCTCCGTGGACGACGACCACGGCCTGACCCTCGAGTCGATGGAGTTCGACGAGCCCGGGCCCAACCTGCCCACGGGCCCGGAGCGGTTCGGGGAGCAGATGACCTCGTTCGAGACGGTGGATGGCGTCTATCGTGTCGACCACCACGGGTACCCGATCGGGAGCGTGACGCTGCGCACGGGAGGCGCGGATGTCGACCACACGCTCACCTTCGGTGACGGTGAGCAGGTCCGCCTGCTCGAACTGACCAGGGCCGGGGGACCGGTCGAGCTGCGGGTCGCAGGGGAGAGGTGAGCACCGCAGCACCGCCGAGGTGTCCGAGCGCCCTGCACGGGGTGGCAGTGGGAGGAGCGAGATGAGCGAGTCCAGGGACCAGGCCCGTTCCGGCGAGGGCGCGCCCGAGGAGCCGGCGAAGCAGCGCAAGAGCTCCAGCGCCTTCGATGAGGCCAGGGGACAGGTCGCCGACCTGCCCGACGAGCTCCGTGAGGAGCTCGAGGCCGACATCGCCGAGCTCGAGGAGCTCAGCTTCGCCGACGTCTCCGGTGGGACCCGCGAGGACATGCGCCCCACCTGGCGCTTCATCGTCTTCGGTGCCGCGCTGATCCTGAGCCTCTTCCACCTCTACACGGCCATGTTCGGCGTGCTCCCCGGCCTGCAGCAGCGCTCGTTCCACCTCGGCATGGGCCTCGCCCTGGTGTACCTGCTCTACCCGGGTCGGCAGGACCTCGAGGGTCGGGACCTGCTGCGCAGCTGGGTCACCATGGCGGCTGCCGGCGGCGTCCTCGCCCTGATGTACGTACGCGAGGTGGCCGACTGGTACATCGTGGTCGGTGGGGCCATCGTCGTGCTGGCCGTCTTCGCCTCGCGGCACCTGCCGCTGCGGATCGGGGGGATCCCCCTCGGTGACGTGGCGCTGGCGGGGCTGTCGGTGGGTGCCGGCGGCTACATCTTCAACAACTGGAACGAGATCGGCCGCGCCGTCGGCGCGGAGACCGACTTCACCGTCGGGCTCGCGGCCGTCGGAGTGCTGCTGGTGCTGGTGGCCACCCAGCGGGTGATCGGCACGCCGTTGACCGTGGTGGCCTCCGCCGCCCTGCTGTTCGCCTACTTCGGCCAGTCCATGCCCGGCTTCCTGGCGCACGCCGGGTTCTCCGTGCGCCGCATCGTCTCCACGATGTTCCTCGGCACCGAGGCGGTGTTCGGCACCCCGATCCAGGTGTCGTCGACCTTCATCTACATCTTCATGATCTTCGCCGCCCTCCTGCAGCGCACGGGGATGGAGCGCTTCTTCACCCAACTGGCCTTCGGGCTCACGGGGTGGATGACCGGTGGCACCGCGAAGGTCGGCGTGCTGACCTCCGCCTTCTCGGGCACGATCACCGGCAGCTCGGTGGCCAACACGGTGTCCAACGGTGCCTTCACCATCCCGATGATGAAGAAGTCGGGGTACAAGGGGGAGTTCGCCGGCGCCGTCGAGGCGGCCTCCTCCACCGGTGGGCAGCTCGCCCCACCCATCATGGGCGCCGCGGCCTTCATCATGATCGAGCTGACCGGCCTGCCCTACTCCACGATCATCCGGGCGGCGGCGATCCCCGCGATCCTGTTCTTCACCGCCCAGTTCATCGTGATCCACTTCGAGTCCAAGCGGCTGGGCATCATGGGGCTGCCCAAGCACAAGCTGCCCCAGCCGCGGCAGCTGATGCTCACCAAGGGCTACCTGCTGATCCCCATCGGGGTCATCTTCTTCCTCCTGGCCCAGGGACGCTCGGCGATCCGCTCCGCGCTCTACGCGGTGTTCGCCGTGGTGATCATCAACATCGTGGTGCAGCTGATCTCCGCGGTCTTCGGCCGCTGGAAGGACATGGAGGACCGGCTCAGCTTCCTCGGCCTGCTCGACGCCCTGGTCGACGCGGCGCGCATCGCCCTGCCGATCATCGTCGCCTGTGCCGCCGCCGGGATGGTCGCGGGGGTGATCACCCTCACCGGGGTCGGCCTGCAGCTGGTCAGCGGGCTGCTGTCCCTGGCCGGTCAGACCCTGATCCTGACGATGTTCTTCTCCATGATCGCCTGCCTGGTGCTGGGCATCGGCCTGCCCACCACGGCGAACTACGTGATCACGGCGACCCTGGTGGCGCCGGCGCTGCTGTTCTTCGACGCCGTGCCGGTGATCGCGGCCCACATGTTCGTGTACTACTTCGGCATCATGGCCGACATCACCCCGCCGGTGTGCCTGGCCTCCTACGCGGCCTCGGGGATCGCCCAGTCGAACCCCCTGAAGACCGGCGTGCAGTCGGTGAAGATCGCCATCGGTGGCTTCCTCCTGCCCTACATGTTCGTGCTCTCGCCCCAGCTGCTGCTGGAGGAGGCCACGATCGCCCAGGGCGTCCTGGCGGCGATCAGTGCGCTGATCGGTATCACCGCCGTGGGACTGGCGGTGGTGGGCTATATCGATCGTCGCATCAACTGGCTGATCCGTGCCGTGCTGCTCGCCTCGGGGCTGTCGCTGCTGAGCGCCGACCCGCTGCTCGACGCCGCCGGCCTGATCACCTTCATCGCGATCTACCTGTGGCAGCGGGTCACGGGCGACATCGGCCGACGGCGGGAGCAGCAGGCTGCAGCGGCGGGGGCAGCCGGCACGGCCGACGGTGGCGACCAACGCGCCGGTGAGGAACCAACCGCCGAGACGACGCAGCGCGGCGACAGCGACAGCACACGTGCGGACGACGACGAACAGAGGTGAGCCAAGTGCGGATCCTGGTCGGCTACAACGCATCGAAGGAGAGCGAGGGGGCGGTGATCGAGGGGGCGGTCGCCGCCCGCGCCCGGGGGGTGCCCCTCCACCTGCTGTGGGTCCACATCCACGAGCCGGGTGACTCCTTCCAGCAGGTCGAACGCGACACCCACGAGGGCGTCGATCTCCAGGAGGCCCTCGACGAACTGGCCGAGAAGCTGCGCGCCAGCGGGGTGGAGGTCTTCACCGACCTGCGCCACGGCCTCAAGACCCAGGCGGCGGACACCATCCTGGATGTGGCCGAGGAGGTCGACGCGCAACTCATCGTGCTCGGGTGGCGACCCCGCTCGCGGGTCACCGAGGCCGTGCTCGGTGGTGTGGCGCGCGAGGTGCTGCGTCGGACCACCCGGCCGGTGCTCTCCGTGCCCATCGAGGCCCACGACGGCTGAACGCACCGCGCGTCCCGCGGGGCGACCGCCGGGTCGTACGCCGGAGGGCACCGGGTGGTGGCGCCGGTCCCAGCCCGTGCGGGTTACGCTCGGCCGCCCCACCGGAGGTCCTGCGTGCGCATCCCGGACGACGCCCTGCCCTCGGCGCTGCCCACCCCCTTCGACCTGCAGCCCGCGTCCTTCTCCCACGTCCTGCGCCAGCTGGCACCCGAGGCGCTGGCCGGAGGACGCGAGCTGCCCGAGGAGCTGCGCCACCGACTGGTCGACGGCACCACGGTGCTGGCGGTGATCGCCCGCGACGGCGTCGTCGTGGCCGGTGACCGCCGGGCCACGGCCGGCAACCAGATCTCCCGGGGGGACATGCGCAAGGTGTTCCCCGCCGATGACACCTCGGCGGTGGCGATCTCCGGGGTGGCCGGGCCCGCGATGGAGCTCGCCAAGGTGTTCGCCACGGAGCTCGAGCACTACGAGAAGGTCGAGGGCGAGCCCCTGTCGCTGGAGGGCAAGTCCAACAAGCTCGCCGGCCTGCTGCGCGCCCACCTGCCCATGGCGATGCAGGGCCTGGTGGTGGTGCCCCTGTTCGCCGGGGTGGACCCCCGCACCCACACCCCGCGGATCTTCGAGTACGACCCCGTGGGTGGGCGCTATGTCGCCACCGCCCAGGCCGCCACGGGATCGGGCTCCCTGGCGGCGCGAGCGACCCTCAAGCGGCTCGTGGACGCCGACGCCGACCTCGACGCCGCCGTCCACACCGCCCTGGAGGCCCTGGCCGATGCCGCCGAGGAGGACAGCGCCACGGGCGGACCGGACCTGATCCGCCGGATCTTCCCGATCGTCGCGGTGATCGACGCCGACGGCTACCGCGAGCTCGACGACGACGAGGTGGCGGGCCACGTCGAGACCGTGCTGGCCCACCGCCGGCGCTGACCGCCTGACCCCGCCCACCGGACCCACCACCACCCGTCACACCCGCCACCCCCGCCCGCCGCACGACACCCGCCGAGGAGCCCCGCGTGGCCGCCAACTTCTACGTCGCGCCCGAGCAGCTGATGAAGGACCGGGCGGAGTACGCCCGCAAGGGCATCGCCCGGGGGCGCGCCCTGCTCGCCGTCGCCTTCGACCACGGGGTGGTGTTCGTGGGCGAGAACCCCTCCGCGTCGCTGCACAAGACCTCGGAGATCTACGACGCCATCGCCTTCGCCGCCGTGGGCCGCTACAACGAGTTCGAGGCCCTGCGGGTGGCCGGCATCCGTCTCGCTGATGTCAAGGGCTACCAGTACGCCCGGGAGGACGTCACGGCCAAGCCACTGGCCAACGCCTACTCCCAGGCGCTCGGCGCGAGCTTCATGGGGGACTCCAAGCCCTTCGAGGTGGAGCTGCTGATCGCCCAGGTCGGCCCCCACGGTGCCGACGCGCAGGAGGACGCCCCCACCGGCGGTGGCCTCGAGCTGTTCCACATCCTCTACGACGGTTCCATCGTCGACGAGCACCGCTTCGTGGTCATCGGTGGGGAGACCGAGCCCCTGCGCGAGGAGCTCGAGCGCACCTACCGCGACGACCTGGACCGCGACGCCGCGGTGCGGGTGGCCGTGGGCGCGCTGTCGAGCGTGGGGGGGCGCGAGCTCACACCGGAGGTGCTGGAGGTCTCCGGTCTGGACGACCGCCGGCCGCGCCGCCGGTTCTTCCGCCTCAGGGGCGCGGAGCTCGCCGCGGTGCTCGACGCGTGAGACGACGCATCTTCGGCATCGAGACGGAGTACGGGGTCACCTGCACCGTCGACGGCCAGCGCCGCCTCAGCCCCGACGAGGTCGCCCGCTACCTCTTCCGACGGGTGGTGTCCTGGGGGCGCTCCTCGAACGTGTTCCTGGAGAACGGTGCCCGGCTCTACCTCGACGTGGGCTCCCACCCGGAGTACGCCACACCGGAGTGCGACGCACCCCTGCAGGTCACCACCCACGACCGCGCGGGGGAGCGGGTGGTGGAGGCCCTGGTCCTGGCCGCGGAGCAGCGCCTGGCCGAGGAGGGCGTGGAGGGTCGGATCTCGCTGTTCAAGAACAACACCGACTCCGCGGGCAACTCCTACGGCTGCCACGAGAACTACCTCGTGGCCCGGGTGGGGGAGTTCCAGCGCCTGGCCGAGGCCCTGATCCCCTTCCTGGTGACCCGCCAGATCTTCGCGGGTGCCGGCAAGGTCCTGCCGACCCCCCGGGGCACGATCTTCGCCCTCGCCCAGCGGGCCGAGCACATCTGGGAGGGGGTCTCCTCGGCCACCACCCGGTCCCGGCCCATCATCAACACCCGCGACGAGCCCCACGCCGACGCGGAGCGCTTCCGGCGCCTGCACGTGATCGTGGGTGACTCGAACATGAGCGAGTACACCACCTGGCTGAAGGTGGCGACCTGCGACCTGGTCCTGCGGATGCTGGAGCGGCAGGCGGTCCTCAGGGAGATGAGCCTGGACAACCCGATCCGCTCGATCCGCGACATCAGCCACGACCTGACCGGCACCCGGCCGGTGCGCCTGGCCAACGGCCGCGAGCTCAGCGCCCAGCAGATCCAGCAGACCTACCTCGAGCGCGTGGAGCGGTTCGTGGCCACCGACCCCGAGTCCAGCGACGAGGACCGCCACGTGGTGGCCGAGTGGCGGGACGTGCTCCACCGCCTCACCGAGGATCCCGTGTCCCTGTCACGCCGGCTCGACTGGGTGGCCAAACACCAGCTCGTGGAGGCCTACCGGGCCAAACACGACCTCGCCCTCTCCGACCCGCGGGTGGCGATGCTGGACCTCGCCTACCACGAGGTGGTCCGCGACCGGGGCCTGTACCACCTCCTGGATCGGCAGGGCCGCGTGCACCGCCTCCTCGACGACGCCGAGGTGGAGCGGGCCCGCACGGAGCCACCGGCCACCACCCGGGCGGCGCTGCGGGGCCGTTTCGTGCGGGAGGCCAAGGCCAAGCGACGGGACTACACCGTCGACTGGGTGCACCTGAAGCTCAACGACCAGGCGCAGCGCACGGTGCTGTGCAAGGACCCCTTCCGCTCCCAGGACGAGCGCGTCGACCGCCTCATCGAGGCGATGTAGCTGCCGCACACCACCGTCCGAAACGCCGCCAGAACACGGTGTTGCCCCCCCGCCAGGCGGCGATCAGGGGCGTGCGGACCACCCCTTCGCTGGTGACCGTGATCCGCGTGCGGGCCCCGGCGGGGTCGGTCTCCAGGTCGAAGGCCAGGCGCACCGGCCGCAGCAGCCGGGGGCTGGCGACGAAGGCGCCGTAGAGGTAGATCAGCTCGCGGTGGCGGGGTGGGTGCACCGCACCGACCACCGCGGGCAGCTGCAGCCCCGGTCCGTGGTGGCTGTTGCGCACCCCGGGCCGGAAGGCGTCGGTGCCGGGCGGGTGGTGGAACTCGACGGCGTAGGGCCACACCTGCCCCTCGACGAAGGTCGCGGGGTCGTCGAGCCAGTCCCACACCGTCGTCACCGGCCGGTCGACGACCACGCGGGTCTGCACCACGTCGTGCACGAAGCCCTCGGGCACCACCTGACCCACGGCTTCGCGCAGGGTCGGCGTGCCGACGGGCGCCGCGGGGGAGCGGGGTCCGTCGTCTTCCACCGGCGTGGCCATGCTGACTCCCGGTCGGGGAGGCCAACCCTAGCCACGCCACCTCATGCGACCGGCGCGGTGGGCGCAGCCCCCGGTCCGCTCCCGCTGGTCTCGAGGACGGTCACATCCACCACCCGGGTGGTGGCCTGGTGTCCGAGCAGCCGCTCGAGGTGCGAGCGCTGCGCGGCGGCCCAGAGGGGGCGCAACGAGGGGTCGACGCGCGCCCAGCTGCGCAACGCCGGACTGTGGCGCAGGGCGCGCTCCAGGTACAGCAGGGCCCGGTCGTGGTCCTCCAGCGTGACGAAACAGCACGCCACGGTGTAGGCGTCACGGTGATCGAGCCGGGGGTTCTGCAGGAGCGCCCACAGCAGCTGGCGTCCGCGGGTCGAACTCGGCGCGATCTCCCGGGTGGCACCACCGGGGGCAGGGGCGGGCGGCTGCTGCGCCACGGGCATCTCGCCCTCGCACGCCCCGCGCGTGAGCAGGATGCCCGCCAGCAGCAGCTGCGTGGAGGGCTCCATCATCTGCGCGAACGCACGGACCGGTTGGGGCACCCCGGGGTCACCCTCGGCGCACAGCGCTGCGAGGTCGGCCTCCAGCTGCCGGACGGTCCGTTCCGCATCGTCGAGGTCAGCGGTGGCGGCCGTCGACCCGTCCGGGAGGCAGAGGAGGTGGCGGTTGAGCTCCGCGGCGGCCAGGGCGTACGCCGCACGGAGCTGGATCGGCCGCGGCCGGTCGGTGGAACGCGTCGCGAGCCGGCGCAGCTGCGCGACCGCCTCGTCGTAGCGCAGTCGGTCGAGGTTGCCGGTCGACATCGAACGGAACATGTCGGCCATGGCCCGGCCCAGGATCGCCCCACCGTTGTCCGGGTCGAGCTCCAGTGCACGGTCGTGGAGCCGGATGCCGTCGGCCACCAGGCCGGTGTCCACCAGTCGTCCGGCGGCGACCTGCAGGGCGACGCTGACGGGGTCGCTGGCGCCCCACGCGACCCGCTGCAGCCGCTCGCTGCCGAAGTGGTGACAGGTGACCACGGCCAGCACCCACGCGGCGGCGGCGTCCAACGACGCCTGGAACCACGCCTGTGCCGTGGCGTCGTCCCCTGACGCGTGTGCGCTCGGTGCCTGGTCGGCCGCTGGCGCGGGCGTACGGAGCTCCTCGGCGAGCAGCGGACGGTGCCAGTGGTCCGCCGAGAGGCTCCCGAGCAGGCTCCGGTTGTGCCGAACCGTCAGCTCGAAGCGGCCGTCCTCGCCGACACGGAGGTGGCCGGCCACCCGGTAGCGCTCGCGGGGCAGCAGCGGGCGGACCAGGGCGAGGGCGGCCCGGAGCACCGGGTTGGGGGCCAGCTCCTCGACCCCCGAACCCGTGAGCGCCTCGTTGTCGAGGCCGTCGACCAGTCGGAGCCCATCCGGGCGCTTGGCCGCAGCCTCGGCGATCGCCACCCGCAACCGCGCACTGACCCCACCCCCGTCCATGCCACTGGCAGCGGTCAGCTCCGTCACCTCGATCTGCGGGTCGCGCACCACCGCCAGTGCGACGAGCAGGTGCACACCCAGCAGCAGGACCAGCGCGGTCCACAGGTGGAAGCGGACGGCAGGGGTGTCGGTCGGGGGCACCGGGAGACGGCGCAGGGACCACAGCAGACAGGTGACCGCGACGGCCAGGATCACGGGCGGCAGCACCCGCCACCCACCGCCTCGCTCCTCGAGGAGCAGCCACCGCACGCGGAGCCGCTGCGTGTGGCTGCCGATCGGCACCGTCGCTGCCAGGGTGCGCACCCCGAGGAGCGCCACGGCGAGCGCGACGGCCAGCTCACCCAGCAGGCGGAGCAGCGGCTGGAGTACCGCGTCGAGCAGTTGCCGCCAGGCGGTCGTGAGCACGTCGAGCGCCGCAGGTGGGTCGTGCTCCACACCCTCCGGGCTGAGCAGGTCCTGCTGGACCTCGCCGCTGCCGTCACCGGGCCCCGTGACCGCCCCGGCCGGCACGACCGCCAGCACCAGCGCGAGGGCGGTCAGCAGGACGAGCGGCGCCCACGCCGGCTGCCGGCGGGAGCGATCCTGACCGCGTGCGCCCACCGCCGGCCTCCCACGCGTCGACGACCATCACTATGCGCCGTCCTGCGCGATCGCGCCAGCCCCGCCCTGCGGGTGGACCGTGCCCCGGCTCAGTAGGCTCCGTCGGCAGGATGAGGAGGCGGTGTGGCGGAGAAGGTCGAGCGCCTGGTCAACCTCACGATCGCCCTGCTGGAGGCGCCGGGGGCGCTGAGCCTGGCGGAGCTGCGCCGCCGCACGGGCTACTACACCGACGGCACCCCGGCGTCGACCCGGCGCCGCTTCGAGCGGGACAAGGACGAGCTGCGCCACCTCGGCGTCCCCATCGAGACCGTCACCCTGCCCCACAGCGAGGAGGTCGGCTACCGCATCCCCCGCCGCAGCTACGAGCTCCCCGACGTGGAGCTGACGGCCGAGGAGGTGGCCGCACTGGCCCTGGCGGTACGGCTGACGGGCGCCGAGGGCACACCCCTGGCCCTGGCCAAGCTGGCCGCCCGGGCCCCCGATCCCGCGCAGCTGGAGCTGGGGGCCGACACCCGCGTGGAGCTGCCCCCCGGACCCGTGGACGCGGTCGCCCGGGCCGTGCTCGGACGCCAGCGCCTGGCCTTCACCTACCGGCGGGCCGACGGCAGCACGGCCCAGCGCACCGTCGACCCCTACGGCGTGGTGCAGCGCCGCTCCGCCTGGTACCTCGTCGGCCGCGATCACGACCGTGACGCCCTGCGCGCCTTCCGCCTGGACCGCCTCGCCAGCGAGCCCCGCCCCGTGGGGGAGCCGGACGCCTTCGAGCCACCCCCCGACCTGGACCTCGCCGCGGCCGTCAGCGGACCGGCCCAGCCGGGCGTCGAGGTGACCCTCGCTGTGACCGAGGAGGCGCGCTGGGCCGTGGAGCTGCGCGGCGGGCGGGACACCGGACGTCGTCACGAGGACGGGCGCGCCGTACTCACCCTGGAGGAGCTGCACCCCGTGCGGGACCGGGCGTGGATCCTCGGTCTGGCCGGCGCGGTGGAGGTCCTGGCCCCCGAGCAGCTGCGTGCGGAGGTCGCCGCGGGCTTCGCTGCGGTGCTCGCGGCCCACGATGGTGCCGCTACAGGCACCGACGGCGACACAGGGGCGCCCGACGGCGACACACCAGCGCCCGACGGCGACACACCAGCGCCCGACGGCGACACAGGGGCGCCCGACGGCGACACACCAGCGCCCGACGGCGACGGGGGAGGGAGCTCGTGAGCGCCGCCCAGGACGTCGCCCGGATGCTGACCCTGGTCCCCTGGCTGCTCGAGCGGCCCGGGGCGAGCCTCGCGGAGGCAGCGGCGGTGTTCGGCGTCGACGAGGACACGATCCGCGACGACCTCGGCCACCTCGACTTCTGCGGTCTGCCCGGGCTCGGTGGGGGAGCGCTGTTCGAGGTCACCCTGGTCGAGGACCGGGTGGTGCTGACCATGGCCGACGAGCTGCGCCGGCCCGTGCGACCCACCGCCGAGGAGGCCCTGCGCCTGGTGGTCAGTGTGGACGCTGTCGCCGAGGCGCTGGGTGACGAACTCCCCGCGCTGCGCAGCGCCGTGGACCGGGTCCGGGCAGCCCTGGGCATCCCGGAACGCTCCGCCGACGTGCTCGAGCCCGACGGGGTGGCGGCGCTGCCCCTGCTCCGCAGGGCCGTGCGCGAGGGCCGCCGCGTGGAGCTCGACTACCAGGGCCGCGGTGACGAGCGTCCCGCCACCCGCCACGTCGATCCCTGGGCCCTGCACGTGGTCGACGGCACCTGGTACCTGCAGGGCCACGACCGCTCCGCGCAGCAGCGGCGGGTCTTCCGCCTTGACCGCGTCGCCGCCGCCCGGCTCACCGACGCGGCCCGTGAGGTCCCACCCCCCGCCGACCTCCCACCCCCGCGCTACGTGCCCGGACCGGAGGACCTGGCCGTCACCCTGGAACTCAGCCCCCGGGGGCGCTGGGTGGAGGAGGCCGTCACCGCCGACGAGGTGGTCGTGCACCCCGATGGCAGCGCCACCCTGCACCTGCGCACCGACGCGCCCACCTGGGTGGCACGCCTGGTGCTGATGGCCGCGGGTGAGGCCGTGGTCACCGCGCCCGAGGACCTGATCGCCACGGTCGTGCGCTTGGCCCGGGCCGCCGTCTGACGACCACGCGCCCTCCGGCTTGAGCGCTGCGCGCCCGTGTGTGCGCCGAGCGTGCACCCGCGCCTGCCCCGGCAGACCCGCTGGCACGGGACCTACAGGCCCGTGCCACGGGGGCCGACACCTCGGGTGCAACCCCACACGAGGAGGTCACGAGGTGACCCGCATCCGAGCCAGCTGCCCCGCCTGCGGCGAGGTGGACCTGCGTCCCGACGACGTCGTGCTCCACGTGGTGCGGGCCGACGACGGCCTGGTGTCCGACGGCAGCGAGTACCGCTTCCGCTGCCCGTCCTGCGCGGACGAGGTCGCCAAGCCGGCGGATGAGCGCATCGCGCAGCTGCTCACCACCGGTGGTGTTCCCGTCGCGGAGCTCGCGCCGCAGCTGCCGCCCCACCCCGAGTTCCCCCCCGGTGGCCCCGCCTTCGACCACGACGATCTCCTCGACCTGCACCTGCTGCTGGCCCGTGCGGACTGGTTCCGCGACCTGGTCCGCGGCACGCCCGTCTGAGCCCGTACCCCCCGTCTGAGCCCGTACCCCCCGGATGGGGTCCGGTGGCGCCGCGAGGACGCCCCTGTCGGGCACCGCGGTAGGCTCCGCGGCCACCCGGTAGAGGACGTCCACGTGAGCAACGGCGCGGTCATCGCCATCGTGCTCGGTGCCCTGCTGACGGTGTTGACCATCGCCGGTGTGACGGCGATCGTGGTGCAGCGCGTGTCCCGCGCGGTGACCGATGCCACCCGCGCCACGGAGCGGCTCACCGCGGTGGCCGCGGAGATCGGCGACCACCAGGCCGTCACCCGTGCGGAGCTCGACCGGCTGTCCGCCTCGGTCGACGCCCTGCGCACCGAACGGGAGCCGCGCTGACCCGCTGATAGGCTGCACATCTGCCGACGAGGAGTAGCGCGATGAGGATGGGTCCGACGGAGCTCGTCATCATCCTGTTGATCGTCCTGTTGCTGTTCGGCGCCAAGCGGCTGCCTGACCTCGCCGGCTCCATCGGCTCATCGCTGAAGGAGTTCCGCAAGGCCACCAAGGACAGCCTCGACGGTGACGACGAGGACGCCGACGACGGAGACGGCGAGGACAGCTCCCCGCGAGCCTCCGATCCGGACTCCGACGCCGGTCGCTGAGCCCCTTGGCCACGGACGAGGACGTTCCCCCGCGTCTCGCGGGGGAGATGACCCTCACCGAGCACCTGCGGGAGCTGCGTACCCGGCTGTTCCGTGCGGTCATCGCGCTGGCGGTCGGGACCATCGTGGGCTACGCGGTGTTCCCCTTCCTGCTCGATCTGCTCATCGAGCCCTACTGCCAGGTGCTCGACGGCGGGCGTGAGAACTGCAACCTGATCGCCCTGCGGCCCCTGGAGCCCTTCTCCGTCCGGATCCGCGCCTCGCTGATGGTGGGGCTGTTCCTGGGCGGTCCCGTGATCTTCTACCAGCTGTGGCGGTTCATCACGCCGGGGCTGACCGCGCGGGAGCGGCGCTTCACCCTGCCCTTCGTGGTGCTCAGCCAGGTCATGCTGGCTGCGGGTATCGCCTTCGCCTACCTGATCATCCCCCAGGCGCTCCGGGTGCTGCTGGTGCTCGGTGGCCCTCGGATCGAGGCCTTCCTCTCCGCCACGGAGTACCTCTCCTTCTTCCTCCGGCTGTGCCTGGCCTTCGCGATCGTGTTCGAGCTTCCCCTGGTGCTGATCGCCCTGGTCCTGGTCGGGGTGCTGCGGGCCTCCAGCCTGCGCTCCGCCCGCCCCTACGCCGTGGTGGCCATGGCCGTCCTCGCCGCCCTCATCACGCCCACCACCGACGCGATCACCCTGCTGCTGGTCACGGTCCCCATGTGGCTGTTCTACGAGCTGTCGGTGCTCGTCGCCTACATCATCGAGAAGCGGCGGGCGCGGCGGGCGCGATGACCGCCACCCCGGCACCGGCGCCGGACGACGGCCAACCACGCGATCGGCAGGCGCGCCGGCGCCGCCGTCGCGCACGGCTCGCCCTGCTGGCGCGCCGTTGGAACCTGGGTGCCCTGACCACGGTGGCCGTCGTCGCGCTGCTGCTGGGGGGCCTGGTCGGACGGGCCACCGATCCCGGTACCGGACCCGAGGCCCGCAACGCCGTGGAGGCCACGGTGCTGCCCGTGGCCCTGGATGCCGACGGCATCTGGACCTCCTCCACCGATGGCCGTGCCGCGGTCAGCGACGCGCTGGTCAGCCTGCGCCGCGACGGCGACCCGACCCTGGTGGAGGACAACCTCGAGGACTGGCTGACCGCCTACGACGCCGCGGTGGTCCGCCTGGCGGCCGCGGACATCCCGCCCGCGGCACGCCCCGTGCAGCGCCAGCTGATCGCCGCGGTCACCCTGTCACGGGACGCGGTGGAGGTGCTGGGCCACGCCGCCGAGGTGGAGGACGAGTCCCACCAGCGCGATCTGACCACCGAGGTGGGTCGCCTGCGCACCCGCTCCGAGCAGCTCACCGCGAGCGCACGCGCCTCCACCAGCGATCTCGACGGCACCCGCACCGACGTCGCGCCCCTGCCGGCGCTGCGGGACTTCCTCGACGGTCGCAGCTGAGGCGACGCCGGGGGTGGGGTGCCAGGCCGTAGGCTCGCTGCCGCCAGCCACCCCACCTCCTTCCAGCGAGGCACCGTGGAGCTCACCGACGACGCCCGCAGCAGCGTGGACCGCTTCACCGCCACGCTCGGCTTCCCCCTCGACCCCTTCCAGGAGCAGGCCATCGGGGCCCTGGCACGGGGCCGCTCGGTGCTGGTGGCCGCACCGACGGGGGCGGGCAAGACCGTGGTGGGGGAGTTCGCCTGCCACGACGCGATCGAGCGCGGCGGCAAGGCCTTCTACACCACCCCCATCAAGGCCCTGTCCAACCAGAAGCACCGCGACCTCGTGCAGCGCTACGGCGTCGACCAGGTCGGGCTGCTCACCGGTGACCGGTCGGTCAACGGTGACGCCCCGGTGGTGGTGATGACCACCGAGGTGCTGCGCAACATGATCTACGAGGCCTCCCGGACCCTCGAGGGGCTGCGCCACGTCATCCTCGACGAGGTCCACTACCTCGCCGACCGCAGCCGCGGTGCGGTGTGGGAGGAGGTGATCGTCCAGCTGCCCGCCTCCGTGCAGCTGGCGTCGCTGTCGGCCACGGTCTCCAACGCCGAGCAGTTCGGCAGCTGGCTGGACCAGGTCCGCTCCAGCGCGGGGCCCGGTCGGGCGGGGGAGGGGTGCGAGCTGATCCTGGAGGAGTCGCGGCCCGTACCCCTGCGCCACCACTACTTCGTCAACGGGCGGATCTACGACACCTTCCGGGCCGGGCGCAAGGGCGGTGCCACCCGGGAGCACCGTGAGCGCGCCTCCCAGGCCCTGGCCGGGGTCCCCAACCCCGACGTGGTGCTGCTCGAACGCCGCTCCCAGCAGCGCAACCGTGTCTCCAACAAGGGCCGCCGCCAGGGGCCCGCCGTGCGGCTGCGGTGGCCGAGCCGCCCGGAGGTCGCAGAGGAGCTCGCGGCCCGCAGCTGGCTGCCGGCCATCCTGTTCGTGTTCTCCCGCAAGGGCTGCGAGGACGCCGCCGAGCAGCTCCAGCGCGCCGGTGTCCGCCTCACGAGCGCGGCGGAGCGGACGGAGATCGCCGCACTGATCGACACCCTGCTGGGCGATCTGCCCGCCGCGGACCTCGAGGTGCTCGCCTTCGACGCCTTCCGCTCCCGGGCCATGGACGGGATCGCCGCCCACCACGCGGGGATGGTCCCCGCCTTCAAGGAGTGCGTGGAGGTGCTGTTCCAGCGGGGGCTGCTCAAGGTCGTCGCGGCCACGGAGACCCTGGCGCTGGGCATCAACATGCCGGCGCGCACCGTGGTGCTCGAACGTCTGGAGAAGTGGAACGGCGAGTCCCACGTGCTGCTCACCCCCGGGGAGTACACCCAGCTGACGGGCCGTGCGGGGCGGCGCGGCATCGACCGGGTCGGTCACGCCGTGGTGCTGCACCAGCGCGACCTCGACTTCCGCACCGTCGCGGGGTTGGTGGGCACCCGCACCTACCCCCTGCGCAGCTCCTTCGAGCCCTCCTACAACATGGCGGTCAACCTGCTGCGCCGCCACGATCTCACCCAGGCGGAGGAGCTGCTCGGGGCCTCCTTCGCGCAGTTCGAGGCCGACGCCCGGGTGGCCGCCAAGAGCGAGCGCCTCGCCGAGCTCGAGGAGGGCATCGCCGGCTACAGCCGCCACCTGAGCTGCGAGCAGGGCGACTGGGCGGCCTACTGGGCGCTGCGTCGGGAGGTCTCCCGCCGGGAGAAGCAGGAGGCCAGACAGCGTCGCGACGCCGTGGACCGGGCCCTGCGTGAGGGCATCGCGGGGCTGGAACCCGGCGACGTGCTCCACCTGCCCTGGGCGGGCCGCCGCGGGCTGGTGGCGGTGGTGGGGGTGCACCTCACCCGCAAGGGCACCCCGATCGCCCAGGTCGTCACCGACGAGCGTGCGCTGACCAAGGTCGGGCCGCGGGAGCTGGACCGGGTCCCGGAGCCCGTGGAGCGCATCCGCCTGCCCAACCGCGGCAACCCCCGCCAGCAGGACTACCGCCGGGACATCGCCGGGCGGCTGCGCGCCCTCGATCCCCCCTGGATGGAGCCCGACGCCGAGCCACCCCTGCAGCAGCAGGTCCGCACCGGGCCCAGCGAGGAGGTGGTGGCCCTGCGCGAGGAGCTGCGCGCCCACCCCTGCCACCGCTGCCCGGACCGCACGGAGCACGAGCGGTGGCAGCACCGCGCCGACGAGCTGATCGACCAGGCCACGACCCTGCGCAGTGAGGTCACCCGCGCCACGGGCTCCCTGGTCCGCCAGCTGCACCGCATCCTGGCGGTGCTCACCGACCTCGGCTACGTCGACGAGCACCCGGCACCGACCCCCGAGGGGCTCAGGCTCGCGGGCATCTACTGCGAGGTCGATCTGCTGGTCGCCGAGGCCCTGCGCCGCGGGCTCCTCGACGACCTCACCCCGGAGGAGCTCGCCGGCATCGCCGGGCTGCTGCTCTACGAGCCCCGCGGCGGCGACCCCACGGAGCACGCGGTGCTCCCGACCTTCGCCCTGGAGGAGGCCGCGGAGGCGATCCTCGACCTGGCCGAGGAGCTGCGCGCCCAGGAGCGCGCCGCGGGGCTGAGGACCACGCTGCGCGAGCTCGACGCGGGCTTCGTGGCGCCCGCCTACCGTTGGGCCTCGGGTGCCGATCTCGACACGGCGCTCGGGACCCTCGACATCACCGGCGGGGACTTCGTGCGCATGGTCAAGCAGGTCGCCGACCTCACGGGTCAACTGCGTAGCGTCGGCCACGATCCCGTGGGCGGCCGTGCCCACGAGGCCGTGGAGCTGCTGCGGCGCGGCATCGTGGAGGCATGAGGTGAGCGCCTTCGGCACCCCGCTGGTGATCGCCAACCCCTCCGCGGGCCGGGCGGACGGCTCGGTGCTGGCCCGCCTGGTCAGCAGCCTGCGCACCCACGGCGTGGAGCCCGAGGTGGTGGCCACCGCCGCCCGAGGGCACGCCAGCGAGCTGGCCCGCCAGGCCGTGGAGGAGGGGCGGCGCTACCTGATCGCCGTGGGCGGGGACGGCACGGTGCACGAGGTCGTCAACGGCATGGTCGACGCGGAGACCGGCACCCTGCGGGGTGACGATCCGGTCCTCGGCGTGGTGGGTGGGGGCAGCGGCTGCGACCTGTTGCGCACCTTCGGGCTGGACCGCCACCCCGAGGTGCTGGCCCGCCATCTGGCCACCGACACCACCACCCGCATCGACCTCGGGCGTGTGCGCTGCACCGGGCCGGACGGCGCGCCGCGGGTGCGCGTCTTCGCCAACGTCGCCGAGGTCGGCTACGGCGGCAGCGTGGCCCGGCTGGCCAACCGGCTGCCCCGCCGGGTCGGCCAGGCCCGCTACGCCGCGGCGATCGTGGGCGCCGTACCCCACTTCCGTCGGGTCGACACCACCGTCGAGGTGGACGGGGGCACCACCCGGGAGGCGGTGTGCAACGTCGTGGTCGCCAACGGGCAGTTCTTCGGCAGCGGCCTGAAGGTCGCGCCCCGGGCCCTGCCCACCGACGGGTCCCTCAACGTCCAGTCCTGGGGAGGCCACCCCATCGATGTGGTGCGCGCCCAGCCCCAGCTGCGCACCGGCGCCCACCTGGCCCGCGCGGACGTCCGGGAGTGGCGCTCGCAGCGGGTCGTGGTCACCACGGCACGCCCCGTGGACGTCGAGGCCGACGGGGAGCACCTCGGCACCGCGCCGGCGACCTTCGACGTGCTGCCCCACCTGCTGCGCTTCAAGCTGTGACCGTTAGCATCACCGCCGAGGAGGCGACGATGGAGCACGCACGCCTGACGGCCGCGCGGGAGGCCGTGCGCAGCGCCGGGCTGGACGCCCTGCTGGTGGGGCCCTCGGCGGACCTGCGCTACCTGGTGGGCTACGACGCCCACGCCATGGAACGCCTCACCCTGCTGGTGGTGCCCGCGGCAGGTGACGCCTGGCTGCTGGTCCCGGCGCTGGAGGAGGCCGCCGCCCACGCCAGCGGGGCGGGCGAGCTGGTCGAGGTGCGCACCTGGGGGGAGACCGAGGACCCCGTGGCACGGGTGGTCGCGGCGCTGCAGGGGGACGGACCGCCCGGGGCCCTGGCCGTGGGCGACCGGTTGTTCTCCGTGTTCACCCTCGCCCTGCAGGAGGCCCTGCCCACCACCGCCTTCCGCCCCGCCGGGCCGGTGCTGCGCGCGCTGCGGATCCGCAAGGATCCGGCGGAGCTGGCGGCGCTGCGGGCGGTGGGCGCCGCCATCGACGCCGTCCACGCCCAGGTCCCCGGCCTGCTCCGCCCCGGTCGCACCGAGGCCGAGGTGGCCCGTGACCTCGGTGCGCTGATCCTGGCCGACCACGACGAGGTGGCCTTCATCATCGTCGGGTCCGGTCCCAACGGCGCCTCCCCGCACCACGCGGTCAGCGACCGTGTGCTGGCGCCGGGCGATGCCGTGGTGGTCGACATCGGTGGGGTCAGGGACGGCTACTGCTCCGACATGACCCGCAACTACGCGGTGGAGTACCTGCCACCGGGCTACGCCGAACTGCACACGGTGCTCGAGCAGGCCCAGGACACCGCGGTGCAGCGGGTCGCGCCCGGTGTGCCCGCAGCGGAGATCGACGCGGCGGCCCGCGAGGTGATCAGCGCGGCGGGCTACGGCGAACGCTTCATCCACCGCACCGGGCACGGCATCGGGGTGGACGTCCACGAACACCCCTACATCGTGGGCAGCAACCCCGAGCCTCTGGCTGCGGGGATGGCCTTCTCCGTGGAACCGGGGATCTACGTGCCCGGTCGGTACGGGGCCCGGATCGAGGACATCGTGCTGGTCACCGAGGACGGAGTGGAGCGGGTCAACCACCGTCCCCGCACGGTGCTGCTCGCGGGATGAGCCACCAGGGGTGAGAACCAGCAGGCCGGGGACGGCCGGGAGGGAGATCGAGGGTGAGCGAGGACCAGGCAGGCACGCAGGACCGGATCACGGTCCGCCGGGCACGGATCGAGGAGATCCGGCCCCTGGCGGTGGAGTACCGCGCGGAGCAGGAGGGCGACCCGGAGGCGCTGCCCGATCCACCCCTGCCCCAGGGGGGGATCTTCTGGTTGGCCACGGACGAGCAGGGCATCCCCCTGGGCTACGCCGCGGGGACGCTCAGGCCCGCGGGGTGCACCATCGGGCCGGTGTTCTCCCGGCCGAGCGCCCGGCGGCGCGGCGCCGGTGAGGCCCTGATCTCCGCGATCCAGGAGTGGGCGGAGGACACCCGCGTGCCCGTGGTGGAGATCTCCGTGGCCGCGGACAACGAGGGCGGTGTGCGCTTCCTGGAGGCGCTCGGCTACCGGCCCCGCCGCATCCTGATGTCCCTGACCCCCACCTCGGGGCGCGCCCCGGTCAGCGGCACGTGAGCCTGCACCCGGTCACCGAGGACGAGGCCGCCCTGCTCGAGGTGGTGGCCGCGGTGGGGCGTGAGCGCATCGCGCCCCGGGCCGCTGCCGACGAGGAGGCGGCCCGCTTCCCCCGTGAGGTGTTCGACCACCTCGCCGAGCTCGGCATCGCCGGGCTGCCCTTCGCCACCGACCTCGGGGGCGGTGGCGCGTCGGTGCGCCTGACCCTGCTGGTCCTCGAGGAGCTCGCCCGGGCCTCCCTGGCCGTCGGGATGGGCATGAGCGTCCACCACCTCGCCACCTGGGCGGTGACGACCTTCGCCACCGAGCAGCAGCGCGCGGAGCTGGCCCAGGACCTGGTCTCCGGCCGGCTGCTGGGGGCCTATGCCCTCTCCGAACCGGGCTCCGGTTCCGACGCCGCGGCCCTGGCCACCCGTGCCCGGTGGGACGGGCAGGGCTACCGCCTCACCGGCACCAAGGCCTGGGTCACCCACGCCGGTGTCGCCGACCGCTACGTGGTCATGGCCCGCACCGGTGCGCAGGGCGCCGGTGGGATCAGCGCCTTCGTGCTCGACGCCGACCAGCCGGGCCTGACCGTCGCCACCCCGGAACGCAAGATGGGGCTGGCCGCCTCGCCCACGGCCCAGCTCCACCTCGACGACGCCCCCGTCCCCGCCTCGCGGCTGCTGGGTGGTGCCGAGGGCCGCGGCTTCGCCATCGCCATGGCCGCCCTCGACGGCGGCCGGTTGGGCATCGCCGCCTGCGCGACCGGGCTCGCCCAGGCCGCCCTTGACCTCGCCCGCGACTACGCCGGGACCCGGCGGCAGTTCGGGCGCCCGATCGGTGACTTCCAGGGGGTCGGCTTCCTCCTGGCCGACATGGCCACCCGTACGGAGGCCGCGCGGCAGCTGACCCTGGCCGCCGCGGGGTTGCGGGACCGGGCGGCGGCCACCGGCGTGCGCGCCCCCCGGCTGGAGGGCCACCCCGACGCCGCCGCCATCTCCCAGGCCGCCGCGATGAGCAAGCTCACCGCCACCGACGCCGCGATGCAGACCACCTCGGACGCCGTGCAGGTGCTCGGCGGGGTGGGCTACACCCGGGAGTTGGCCGCCGAGCGCTACCTGCGGGAGGCCAAGGTCCTGCAGATCCTGGAGGGCACCAACCAGATCCAGCGCGTGGTCATCGCCCGGCACCTGCTGGGTGGCAGGGGGTGAGCCGGGAGGAGGGCCCCGGTGCCACGCCGCGGTCCGGGGGCGCGGCGCCCGACCGGCGCACCGTCACCGACCACGACCGCCGACGCCTGCGGGTGACGCGGCGGGTCGCCCTGGCCGGGCCGGTGCTCGGCGTGGTCGCCGTCGCTCTGCTGGTGCCCTCGGGCATCGGTGGCGCGGGTGGGCTGGCCGTGCTGCTGGTGCTCAGCGCCGCAGGCTGCGTGCTGGCGGCCTTCGTGACCGCGGTCCAGGCGATCGTGGACGAGTACCGCTACGTCCCCGTGGCGCGACGTCGGACCCTGACGGCGGTGGCGCTCTTCGGGGCCAGCTTCGTGCTGGTGCTGTTGAGCGCCGGCGTCTCCGCGACGGCATGAGACCGCCGGTGCAGCGCCGAGGCGAGGGTGGAGCCGGGGGTTGGGGGCCGGGTGGTGGTGTTCCCGGCCCCGAACTGGTAGACCCCTGCCTGCCGGCCGGGCGGGCAAGGAGCCGCACGGCGACACGCGACGAGGTGGGCGACGAGGTGGGTGCCGGCGGGTGCGCCGCAGGTCCGAGCGGGGGTCCGGGGAGCGCGGAGACCATCATGGCCGCGCGCAACAGCGCGCCGGGCACCGCCGCGGCGCCGGTGGTCCCCGCGATGGGGGGCGGCGCCGTGGAC
>SKTN01000099.1 GCA_007117945.1 Nitriliruptoraceae bacterium
CGGCCCGGGGCTCATGCGTCGTTGCCCGCGGACCCGGTCCCGGCGGCCAGGGCGGCGCACAGCGCCTCGGTGGCGTCCTTGTAGGCACGCTCGCGGTAGAAGTAGGAGTGCCCGCACAGCTCGGTCCAGGCACGGCGCAGGGGCTCCGGGTCGTCATCCTCCTCGGGGAGATCGACGCTGGCGGGCTCGATGGCCGGGTCGGGGCACTCGATGTCGGTGCCGCCGCCGAGCGTCGGCGCTCCAGCGGCGTCGGCCACCTCCGGCGCCGGGGGAACGGCGAACACCGGTCCGCCGATGGGGTCCGTGCGGCGCCACAGGTTGTGCCAGCTGGCGCTGCCCGCCGTGATCGCGCCTGCCAGCCGAGCCCGGGTTGCCGCACCGGTGTAGGCGGGGAACACGGGCCCGTACAGCGTGCGCAGCGGGCTGCCGTAGGTCAGCAGCCCGAGACGAGAGAGGCGGGTGGTCGGCTGGAGGTCGTCCGGCGCGCCGCCCGCAGTCCCAGCGCCCCCCGCCGGAGTCCCCGCCGGCTGGGCGCCCGCCTCCCGGACCAAGGGCAGCAGCGCAGCGAAGGCGATCACGGTGCCCTGGCTGTGGGCGGAGACCAGCACCCCGTCACTGACGTCGAGGTGGTGGTCGATGCGGGCGCGGAACTCCGGCACGGCGCGCTCGGTGTGGGGCCGCACGGCCAGGGGGTGGTAGCGCCGAGGCCAGAAGGTGAGCACGTCCCACAGGATCCCGACACCTCGGCGCAGGGCATCGGTGCGGGTGGCGCGCCACACCACGGCCACGGTGCCGAGCACCAGCAGCGGCAGCAACCAGGCGGCTGCGTCGAGCAGGGGGCCGGCCACCTCCGGTGCTGGCAGCCAGGTCCAGACCGCCGGGCCATCGGGCTCGAGGCGGGCAGCGGTCAGCGCCAGGCTGGTGGCGAGGAACAGCCACGCGAACCAGGTCAGGGGATGGGCCGCGCCGTGACCTGCGGTGGCCAGGCCGCGCTGCGCCGCGACCCGGCGCAGCTGGCGATCGTCGAGCCCGTCCAGCTCCGTTGCCGGCGCGGATCGTCGGGACGGGACGTCCTCGGCGCGACCCCGGCGGAGGTGGCCCACCAGCCACAGAGCCGTCAACACCGCCCACGCGCCGAGGGCCACGACGAAGCCGTCCATCAGGGCGAGCTCCGGTCCCCAGGGCTGCGGCTCGTCGTGGAGGTTGGCGACCAGCAGCACCAGGCCGGAGAACACCCCGTTGGTGAGTGCCACGGCCAGGGTGACCGCGGCAGCCGGCAGCCCGCGGGGTCGGTCGTGGAGCTCGGCCGCGGCGGCGGGTGCCACCTCGGTGTCGCCGGCGGCGACGTCCTGCCCGTGCCCCGCGTCGACCCCGTGCCCCGCGGCGAGCCCGTGCCCCGCGGCGTCGCCGCTGTCTCCCTGATCGCCCGAACCACCGCCACGCCGGGACCAGCCCACCAGCAGCATCCCCACGATCACGCCGATCTGGACCGCGCCCAGCAGGACGAACACGTGACCGAGCAGCAGTTGCTCCTCGCCGAACCGCGCGAAGGTCACCCCGAGCAGCGCCAGGCCCGTGGCGATCATGGTCCCGGTGTGCCAGGACAGCGCGTCGTCGACGCTGGCCTCGTGTCCGAAGAAGGTGCGGCTGGTGAGGTCCTCCCGGGGCCCCCACCGCCGAGGTCGCTGGCCATCCGTCGGGGCGTGCGTGCCTTCGAAACGGTGCCGCGAGGTACTCGCCACCCGCCCGAGGCCCCACAACGCCGTGATGACCAGCAGCGCTCCCAGCACCGTTCCCACCAGCTGGGGCGAGCCCACCCCCACAGCGGCCAACCATCCGTCGGCGCCGCCCAGCAGCCGGTAGCCGAGGTGGTCCACACCGATGATCGCCAGCCAGCACACCCACGTCGCGGTGAGCAACCCGGCGGCGAGGTGGAGCAGGATGCGCAGGGCCCGCAGGCGCCGAGGGCTGATCGCGTCGAAGGGCGGGTGCGCCCAGCCGGCGACGTTGACCAGGGTGAAGGGCAGCAGCAGCACCCACAGGGGCTGCCAGGGAGAGCCGGAGGTGAGCCCGCCCCAGTCGTAGCCCTCCACGGTGCGGTCGCGCCGCCGGGCGAGGAACACGGTGCCGTAGCCCTCGCCGACCACCACGGCATGGTCGGGATGGCTGAGCCCGAGGAGACGCTCGCCGGGGGATCCCCCGACGCCGTGGATCCGCAACTCGCTGACCGACATGGCACTCCCCTGCATCGCATCCGAGATCGCACCCACCGAACGCGGTGACGGTCGCACACCCCAGCGGAGCTGTCGAGGCCGGTGCCGCCGCTCCCCGGTGGGTCTGTGGAGGCCGCCGCTGCCGCTCTCCGGAGGGGCAGCTCGGGCCGGATACCGCTCAAGCCGCCGGTCATCGGGCCGATACCTGGAGCGAGTCAGTCCGGTGATCGCGCGGTCGCACGCCCGCTGTCAGCTCCCTCGCCGCTGCCTCGGTGCGACGGTCGGACGGGACCCGCAGCATCCAGCGGACATGCCGATGGCGAGCGCAGGCGCGACCCCGACGGAAGGCGCGACATGACGTGGCCCGCCGTCGCAGGTCTCGGCCCGACGCCGAGCCTGGCATCCGACCGTGGCGTGGTGGCCCGCTCGGTCTTCGACGTGTGGGACGCCAACGTCGCCGTGTTGACTGCGGACGGGACCATCGAGGTGGTCAACCGGGCCTGGGAGCGGTTCACCACCGACAACGGTGGGGCGTTGGCGCGCACCGGGGTGGGTACCAACTACCTTGAGGTGTGTGCGCAGGCGGCTGCCACGGAGCCGACCGCGGCCGCGGCCCTGGACGGCCTGCAGCAGGTGCTGGCGGGTGCACTCCCGGAGTACACCCTGGAGTACCCCTGCCACGCGCCCTCCGAGGAGCGCTGGTTCCGGCTGACCGCCCGGACCATGACCGTCGCGGGGGAGACCCGCCTGCTGGTCGTCCACGAGAACGTCTCGGACCGCAGGGCGTTGCAGAACGACGTGCGGGCGCGGTCGCTGCTGCTCGATCAGGTCGACGCCGCGGTGATCGCCACCGACCTCGACGGGGTCGTCCGCCTGTGGAGCCGCGCCGCCGAGCGGTTGTACGGCTGGTCGGCGGGGGAGGCGATCGGCCGACCCATCTACCAGCTGGTGCACCCGATGGGCGCCGATGGACGGGCCCACGCCTTCGTGGGCGCCGTGTCGGAGCAGGGTTGCTGGGAGGGCCAGCTCACGGTCGCCCGCGCCGACGGGTCGTGCTTCCCGGTGCAGGTGCGGACCGCCTACGTCCACGACGCGGATGGGGAGCCGACCGGCATGGTCGGTGTCAGCATCGACGTGTCGGCGCGGGTGGCGATGGAGGAGCAGCTGGCCCGCTCCAACCGTGAGCTGAAGGCCATCACCGACAGCATCGGTGACGGTCTGTGCGTGCTGGACCCCGAGGGTCGCATCAGCTACATCAACCCGCGTGGGCAGCGGCTGCTGGACGTGTACGTCACCGAAGCGCTCGGTGTGCGCTTCACCACCTGGCTGCACTCTGTCGAGGGGACCCGCGTGGACCCCGCGTACCTGACGGCTATCGACCCCGAGAAGCCGGTCGAGTCGGCGCTGGTCCGGGCTGACGGAACCGAGGTACCGATCGAGTACGTCGCCACACCGATGGTCGGCAGGAACGGCCACGACACGACCGGCTGGGTCGTGGTCTTCCGCGACATCAGCGAACGGCGCGCCCGGGACGCGAGGTTGCACCTCGAGGTCGAGCAGGCGCGGTGGCTCGGCCGCATCCGCGACGCCCTGGCCAACGACGGGTTCGTCCTCCACACCCAGCCCATCGTGGAGATCGCGACGGGTGAGGTGGTGCAGCACGAGCTGCTGGTCCGGATGCGCGATCCCGAGGACCCCGACAACATCATCCCTCCGGGGATGTTCCTGCCCCTGGCCGAGGAGCTCGGGCTGGCACCGGCCATCGACCGCTGGGTCCTGCGGCACGGCCTGCAGGTGGCGGCCAGCGGTCTGCCCGTGCAGATCAACCTCTCTGCCACCTCCCTCGATGATCAGACCCTGGCGCACCTCATCGAGCAGCTGCTGGAGGAGACGGGGGCGGACCCGGGGCGGGTGATGTTCGAGATCACCGAGACCGCCCTGCTCGACAGCGAGGTACTCGCCGCCCGGTTCGCCCACCGTGCCCACGAGCTCGGCTGCACGCTCGCGCTGGACGACTTCGGGACCGGGTACGGCGGGTTCACCTCCCTCAAGCAGCTGCCCATCGACGAGCTGAAGATCGACATCGAGTTCGTCCGCGACGCCGTGACGAACCCAGCCAGCCGGCACGTGGTCGCCGCGGTGGTGAGCCTGGCCCGTGCCTTCGGGTTGCGAACGGTGGGGGAGGGCGTGGAGGACCAGGCGACGCTGGACATCCTGCGGGAGCTGCAGGTCGATCTGGCCCAGGGCTACTACCTTGGCCGGCCGGGCCCGCTCGCGCCGGCCCACAGCCACCGCGTGCGGGAGGGACGATGATGGGTGCGTCCAGGGACCCGGTCGACAGCGGGGTCGCAGGGCAGGAGGACCTCGATCGGGACCAGGCGATCGCCGACCTCAGCCAGGCCGTGGCGGACCGCGAGCAGTACCACAACGACCTCGAGCGGGACCGCAGCGACCGGCAGCAGCGCGAGCTGGACGCCGACGGCGCCGCGGACGCCGACGAGCGCACGCTCCGCCAGGCACGCATCGCCGCGGCGCAGCGGCGACGGGACGCCCAGGAGGGGTCCCTCGAGGACGCGCAGGCGGCGCGTGATCGCCACCAGGCGACCCTCGACGCCCAGCAGGATGAGCTCGACGAGGTGCGTGCGGGCGCCGAGGCCGACCACGGCCAGGCAGCCGCCGAGCGGCGGGCCTTGGCCGCGGAACAACGGGCGTTGGCCGC
>SKTN01000023.1 GCA_007117945.1 Nitriliruptoraceae bacterium
CCGACACCGACACCGACACCGGCCAGCGTGACAGCGAGCGGATCGCGCTCGTGGACCTCCAGGACCGCAACGCCCTGGCCGAGCGCAACCTCCACCTCGTCGATCACGTGGTCAACCAGCTCGCCGCCGGCTTCCCGCGCCACGTCGACCGCGACGAGCTCAAGGGTGCGGGTGCGGCCGGCCTGGTCGACGCCGCCCACCGCTACGACCCCAGCACCGGGGTGCCCTTCGCTCGGTACGCCTCGATCCGGATCCGCGGCGCCGTGCTGGACGCCACCCGGACCCGCGACTGGGCGACCCGCCGGCTGCGCCGCGACCTGCGGGCCATCGAGCACGCCACCAGCGACCTCGAGGACCGGCTGCGCCGCACCCCCGACGACACCGAGGTGGCCGCGGAGCTGGGCATCGAGGTGGACACGGTGCGCGAGCGTCGTGCGGCCGCCCTGACCTCCACCCTGCTGACCCTGGACCGCCCCGTCGGCGAGCAGCACGGTGACACCGACCTGCTCGGCGACCGGATCGTCGAGCAGGACCAGACCTGGCTGCCCGAGGCCGCCTTCGAGCACCGGGAGCTGGTCGGCACCCTGCGCACCGCCATCGCCCACCTCCCGGAGCTCCCCCGGCGGGTCCTGGTCGAGCACCACTTCGAGGGCCGGCTGCTGCGCGACATCGCCGACGACCTCGGCGTCACCGAGGCCCGCACCTCACAGCTGCGCCACGAGGCCCTCCACGCCCTGCAGGCCTACTTCGGCACCGCCTTCGACGGCGTGCCCGCGGTGCCCAGCACCGCCCCCGGCAAGCGCCGCCGCACCGCCTACGTCGCCGAGGTGGCAGCTGCCAGCACGTGGCGGTCACGGCTCGAGCAGGACGTGGCCGCGCAGGACGGGACCGACGCTCCCGCAGGTACGGGGCCTGCCCGGGTCCAGGTCAGCGCCTGAGCCTGCTCGCCCACCGTCCATGATCCCTTGAGCGGCCTCACGCCGGGCCGATGGACCGTTGATGACCGCCACCGACACCGCCGTGAGGACCACCCGGCTCACCGAGCTGGGGTTCCCACCGAGCCGGTCGGAGGCGCTCAGGCTCCGCTGCGTCGGCGTGCCGGACTCCGCCCGGGCGCGGCTGGCGGCCACGGGCGCCGAGCTGATCGACGACGAGGACGCGACCATCGACGCCGTCGTGCTCTCCACCCGCCTGCCACCCGACGGCATGAAGCAGGCCTCGGACCAGCTCGCCGCCCGGGTCGGCCGCACCATCGTGTTGGCCCACACCGGCGCCGAGCGCCTGGCCGCGGAGCTGGTACGCGCCGGCGCTGACGCGATCGTCGGCGAGGGCAACGAGGAAGCGCTCATCGGGCTGGTCGACGCCGACCGGACCCCCACCGCGCTGCTCGCCTCCTTCGAGCGGCGCTTCGGCTCCTCCTCCGGCACCAACGGGCGCGGCATCGACCACGCCACGGGGCTCCACGATCTGCGCTCCTTCGAGCGGCGCATCGGCACCCTCGCCGACGCGGAGGAGATCCCCCGCGTCGCCTTCTGCAAGGTCGTCTCCGAGAAGTGGAACCTGCGCCACCCCGATGCCGTCGTCTCCGCCCAGCGCCGCCGGCTGGCCACCACCCTGGCCCACGTCGCCGGCGCGATCGGTGTGGAGACCTTCGCCACGGGCAACGCGGAGTTCGGCCTGATCGGCCCGGTGCTCTCCCCCCACGAGATGGAGCGCCTCGGCGGGCGGCTGGTCGCCACCGCCGCGACCTTCCGCGACCGCGGGCTCCCCCTGCGCCTGGTCATCGGCCACGCCGGCCCGGAGTCCGCCCACGACGCCGAGGAACTCCTGGACCTGGCGCGCCGCGCCGTGGAGGTGGCGGCGGTCGACGGGATCCGTCAGGTGCTCGGCGCCGAGGACCTGGCCCTGGGTGTCTCGGTCACCACCGAGCTCGAGGCGGTGGTCCGCCTGCTCGACGAGGTGGAGCCGGCGATGCGCGCCGGCCGGGGCCACGGCGAGCGCGTGGGCCGCATGGCTGCGGAGCTCGCACGGTTGCGTGGCTGCTCCCCCGCTGCCGTCTCGCGGATCCAGCTCGCCGCACATCTCCACGACGTCGGCCGCGCAGGGCTGCCACCGGACGCCGTGGGCGGACCGGAGGGGCTCACCGGCGAGCTGCTCGAGTCCTGGCGGACCTTCCCGGCCCGCTCCGCCGAGCTGCTGCAGCTCACCGCCGGACCCGAGGTGGCACGCATGGCCCGAGCGCAGCGTGAACGCTGGGACGGCCAGGGCTTCCCCGACGGCATCGACGGCCAGTCGATCCCCGAGGGTGCCCGCGTCATCGCGGTGGTGCACCGCATCGACCTGGAGATGGCCTCGGACCGGCACGTGCCGGCCGGCGCGGTCAGCGAGGCGCTGCGGGCGGGCGCGGGCACGGAGTTCGACCCCGACGTCGTCGCCACCGCGGTCGAGCACCTCGCGGAGCTGCTGGACGCGCGGCGCTGAGCCCATCTGCTGACGGTGGCGGCCCGACGGGTGTCCTAGGCTCCCCGGCCGAAGGGCGCCGACCACCTCGGCGTCCCCACCACAGCACCCCCACCGCAGCACCCCCACCGCAGCACCCAGGAGTCGCACACCCATGGCAACCATCTTCTACGACGACGACGCCGACCTCGGCGTGATCCAGGGCCGCAAGGTCGCCGTGCTCGGCTACGGCAGCCAGGGCCACGCCCACAGCCTGAACCTCCGCGACTCCGGCGTGGACGTCCGCGTCGGGCTGCGTGAGGGCTCGTCGTCCCGCGCCCGGGCCGAGGAGCAGGGCCTGAAGGTCATGGAGCCCAACGCGGCTGCCGCCGAGGCGGACGTCATCGTGATCCTCGCCCCCGACACCGCGCAGAAGGGCATGTGGGAGTCCGGGCTGCGCGAGGCCGTCGAGCCGGGCAACGCGCTGGTCTTCGGCCACGGCTTCAACATCCACTACCAGCTCATCGAGCCGCCCGAGGGCGTGGACGTCCTGCTCGTGGCTCCGAAGTCCCCCGGTCACATCGCCCGGCGCACCTACGAACAGGGCCAGGGCGTGCCCGGGCTCGTCGCCGTGCACCAGGACGCCACGGGCAACGCCATGGAGCTCGGCCGGTCCTACGCCAAGGGCCTGGGGCTGACCCGGGCCGGGGTCCTGGAGACCACCTTCGCCGAGGAGACCGAGACCGACCTGTTCGGCGAGCAGGCCGTGCTGTGCGGCGGGGTGTCCCACCTGGTCCAGGCCGGGTTCGAGACCCTGACGGAGGCCGGCTACCAGCCCGAGGCCGCCTACTTCGAGTGCCTCCATGAGCTCAAGCTGATCGTGGACATGATGTACGAGGGCGGCATCTCCTGGATGCGCCACTCCATCTCCACCACCGCCGAGTACGGGGACTACGTGTCCGGTCCGCGGGTCATCGGTGAGGAGTCCAAGGCCGCGATGCGCCAGATCCTGGCGGAGATCCAGGACGGGACCTTCGCCCGCAACTTCACCTCGGAGATCGAGTCGGGCGGGGCGTTCTTCGAGCGCAAGCGCGCCGAGGGCAAGGCGCAGCAGGTCGAGGTCGTCGGCCGCGAGCTGCGCGCGATGATGCCCTTCATCGACACCCCCACCGAGGAGTACTGACCCACCGGGTCGGCGGCCGGCAGCCCCGGCGTGGGCGGACACCCACTCCGGGCACTCACCAGCCCAGCAGCGCCGCGCGAAGCTGCTGGGCGGTGTCGACCACCCGGTCGGCGCCCGCAGCCTCGAGCTCCCCCCGATCCCCGGCCCCCCAGGTGACACCGACCGTGGCGGTGCCGCAGGCCTGACCGGCGACGACGTCATGTGACCGGTCCCCGACCATGGTGACGTTCGCCGGGTCGTGGCCCGGCCAACGTGCCGCCAGGGCCCGGGCGAGCGTGGCGGTCTTGGGCTCACTGCGGTCGTCGGGATCGGGGGCGAACACGGCGGGCAGCCAACGGGCCAGGCCCAGCTCCTCCACGATGCTCGACGCCAGGGGCAGCGGTTTCGAGGTCACCACCGCGAGCTCCCGCCCCGCTCCCACCAGCGACACCAGGACCTCCTCGACACCGTCGAACACCCGCGTGCGCTCCGGCCAGCTCAGCGCGTACACGGCGCGGTAGGCGTCGACGGCCTCCCCCGCGCGGGCGGGGTCCTCCCCGGCGTCGGCCAGCAGCCGTGCCATGCTCTCCTGGAGGGGCGGACCGACGCACCAGCCGAGCGTGTCCGCTGGAGGGGTAGCGACACCGAGGTGGTCGAGAGCGGCCACGACGGCCTCGGTGATGGCTGCCGCGGAGTCGACCAGACAGCCGTCGAGGTCGAGGCAGACGGGCCCCGGCCGCAGTGGGTCGGCGGCTGCGCCAGGCGTGCTGGTCGCAGCGGGTGCAGCCAGGCCATCCGTGCGAGCGGCGTGGCCGCTCCCGGCAGTCCTGCCTCCGGGGCCCGTCATCCGGGACCGGGCACGCCCGGCTCGAGGCCGGCGAAGTGCCATCCGTCCACCAGCTCCGGAGCGTCCTGCTCCCAGGGCCCTGCGAGCACGGCCGAGAGGCGGTCCACCACCTCGGCATCCGCGAGGCGGCGTCCGACGCGGCTGATCCGACCCGGCTGCGGGGCGGCCGGGCCACCGGCCGACCCCGCCGCGCCACCCGCGACGACACGGTCGAGGTAACCCGCCACGGAGGTGGTCCGCGGCCCGTCAGCCGCCACGACGAGGTGGCCTTCCCGGCTGCTGGCCCGCGCCCGGTCGAAAGCGACCACCAGCTCCAGCAGGTCGATCACGCGCACCGGCCGGATCTGGGTCGCCAGCAGCTCCGGCGGCAGCCCACCGGTGATCAGGGTGTCGCGGAGCCACGGCGTGTCGAGCAGACCGACCCGCAGGGCGATGGTGGGGCACGGCAGCGTGCTGAGCCGCTCCTCGGCA
>SKTN01000172.1 GCA_007117945.1 Nitriliruptoraceae bacterium
GAGGACGACCACGGTCACGGCAACGATGACGATGACCACGGTCACGGCAACGATGACGATGACCACGGTCACTCCAACGACGAGGACGACCACGGGCACTCCCATGACGAGGACGACCACGGTCACTCCAACGATGACGATGACCACGGTCACACCGACGAGGACGACCACGGTCACTCCCACGGCGAAGAGGACCCGCACTTCTGGTTCGACCCGCTGCGCACCGCTGACGGCGTCGCCCTGATCGCAGAGGCGATCGCGGAGGTCGATGACCACCTCGATGCCGAGGAGTGGATGGAGCGCGCCGACGCCTACGCGCAGGAGCTCGAGGAGCTCGATGCGGAGATGGTCGCGATGTTCGACACGATCCCGTCTGGCAACCGCACCCTGGTCACCAACCACGACGCCCTCGGCTACCTGGCCGTCAGGTACGACTTCGAGGTCGTGGGCACGGTGGTCCCGGGAGCCTCCACGCAGGCGGAGGCGGACTCCCGCAGCTTCGCCGAGCTCGTGGAGACCGTCGAACGCGCCGGGGTCGAGGTGGTGTTCGCCGAGAACACCGACTCCACGGTGCTCGCGGAGCAGCTCGCCAGCGAGGTGGTGGGACGCAGTGACCTCGAGGTCGAGGTGGTCCGCATCTACACCGACGCGCTCGGCGAGGAGGGCAGCGGCGCGGACACCTACACCGGGTTGCTGCGCACCACCTCGACGTTGATCACCGAGGCGCTCGGTGGCACCGCCTAGGTCGTACGACCATCCGGGCGCCGGGGACGCGGAGCGGCAACGAGCTCCGAAGGCCTCCCCGGCGCCCTGCTGCGTCTACGGTCTGCGCTGCGGGCCCCCGCAGATCCGCGGCGTGGACCACCACCTGTGGGTCCCGCACCTCGGCTGACGACCGGTGGGGCACGCTGCCCGCCGACCACCGACGACCAGCGAGACCGGAGACCGGACGCGATGCAGCATGGTTGACCTGCTCCTGGACCCCTTCGCGTTCCAGTTCATGCGCAACGGTCTGTACGCGGGCCTGCTGACCGTGGTGTCCGCGTCCCTGGTCGGCACCTGGGTGGTGATGCGTGGGATGTCGTTCATGGGTGACGCCATGGCGCACGGCGTCCTGCCCGGCATCGCGCTGGCGTTCCTGCTGGGTGGCAACCTGCTCGTCGGGGCGGCGATCAGCGCTGCGGTGATGATCGCGGGGGTGAGCCTGGCCAGCGCCCGCAGCCGGCTCGGCGACGACGTCGCCATCGGGCTGTTGTTCGTGGGGATGCTGGCGCTCGGTGTGGCCATCATCTCCGCCCGGGGTGCCTACGCCGGGGATCTGACGACGATCCTGTTCGGCGACCCGATCGGCGTCACCCGGGGCAACCTGCGTACGCTGCTCATCGCGGCCGCGGTCACGATCGTGCTCACCGTCGCCCTCTACCGACCCTTCCTGGTGCTCTCCTTCAGCCGGGCCAAGGCCCGGGTGCTGGGGATGCACCCCCGGCTTACGCACCTGGTGATGCTCGGCCTGATCGCGATGGTGATCGTGACCTCGTTCAGCACCGTGGGCACCCTGCTGGTCTTCGCGTTCCTGGTGGCACCCCCGGCGACCGCCTCGCTGGTCGCGCGCCGGGTCCCCGTGATGATGCTCGCGTCGATCCTGGTGGGCTCCGCGAGCGTGCTGGCCGGCCTGCTCATCAGCTTCTACTACGGCACCGCGACGGCGGCCACGATCGCCGGCCTGAGCGTGCTGCTCTACTTCGTCGTGCTGACCGTCCGCGAGGTGGTGGACGCCGTGCGCCGGCAGGTGTCGCGCCACCACCGACCCGCGGAAGCGACCGCGGGGTGACCCGGGCGGTGGCCGGTCCTGGGTTCGGCGGTCGCCCGGGTGGTGGCCGGTCCCCGAGGCGTCGAGGTGGTCGGTTCCTGGGCGTGGTCCCAGGGATCGGCCACCGTTGGTCGGTCGGGCGGTCAGTGGCCCGTGGAGCTGGTCGGTTCCTGGGCGTGGTCCCAGGGATCGGCCAGGGGGCGGGCGCTCGGCCAGGGGCACGGGCTCGGTACGCGTCGCGGCGCTGTCCAGGCGCGCGCCGCAGCGCTGCCGCGGCACGCCCCCCGGCGCCGCGGGCCCGCGGCTGCCCTCGCGGTCAGCCGCAGTTGCCGCAGGTCCCCACGAGCTCGAGGCGGTGGGAGTCCACGAGGTAGCCCCGCTGCTCGTGAGCCTCGGCGGCGGCCTCACCGAGCGCGCGCTCGATGGCGGGTGGCAGGACCACGTCGTCGATGCGGCCACAGACGGAGCAGACCACGTGGTGGTGGTGCTCGGAGAGCTCCTCGGTCAGCTCGTAGCGGGCCACGTCATCGGTCGAGGTCAGGCGGTGGACGGCGCCGCACTGCTCGAGGATCGCCAGGTTGCGGTACAGGGAGCTCTGGGACTGCGCCGCACCGAGCTCGAGGAGCTCGGGGATCGTGACGGGACGACCCGTCGCCACCAGCAGCTCGACGAGCTGCTGGCGCCCGCGGGTGTAGCGCTGCCGGGTCCGGCGCAGCTGCTCGTCGACGATCCCGTGCACATCTTCGCTCATGCCGGCGAGCCTACAGCCGTTCTCGGAACGCGTGGCACAGGCGCGCGCAGGCGCGCGCAGTGGCGGGCAGGAGCGCAGGAGTGCCCGACAGCCCCTGGGGCCCGGCATGGGCCCCAGGGGCCGCCGGTGCCGCCCGCACCGGCGGGGCCACCACAGGCAGGGCAGTTAGACTGGCGAGGCGTGCGCCCGCGACCCGTGCGCGCGCCGATCCCCGCGCATCCTGCCGCCCTGTCACCGTCCTGCTCGGAGCCCGAAGTGCGCACCCGCGTCCGAACCCTGGCTGCTGCGCTGAGCGCCGCGCTCCTGCTGGCCGCGTGCGGCCCCGTCCTCCCCGGTGGGGCCGCCGCGATGGTCGGTGACGCGCGCATCCCCCGCGCCGAGGTGGAACGTGCCATCGCGGCCCTCGATCTCGCTGCGGACCGCGCCGCGATCGAGGAGTCGCTGCCCGCCGATCTCAACCCGGCCGAACGCCGCGCGCAGGCCGATGCGCAGTTCGCCACGGTGGTCCAGGACCTCCAGCGCCGCACCCTCGACCTCTACATCCGCCTGGAGATCGTGCGCATCGTCGCCGAGGAGGAGGGGGTGGAGGCCACCGACGTCGACCGTGCGGAGGCCCGTGAGCTGCTGGTGGAGTCCATCGGTGGTGAGGACCAGCTCGAGGGCGTGCTGACCCAGTCCGGCTTCACCGAGGACCTCTTCGACGAGGTGATCGTGGAGCAGGAGGCCCTGATCGCGGCGCTGCGCACGGCCCTGCTCGGGGACGCGGAGCTCGAGGTCCGCGAGCCACGGCACATCCTCGTCGAGGACGAGGCCGAGGCGCAGGAGATCGTCGACCTGCTGGCGGGGGGCGCCGACTTCGCCAGTCTGGCCGAGGAGCGCTCGATCGACCCGGGCAGCGCGGCCGAGGGTGGTGCCCTCGAGGCCGCCCCCCGCGGCGCCTGGCTCCAGGAGTTCGACGACGCGGTGTGGACCGCTGAGGTGGGCGAGGTCGTGGGCCCGGTCCAGACCCAGGCCGGGTTCCACGTCATCGAGCTGCTGAGCGCGGACACCCTGGACGCCGAACAGCTGCCCGACGAGCAGGTTCAGCAGCTGGTCGGCGGCGAGCTCGACGCGCGCTTCGTCGCCGTGGTCGCCGACACCGAGGTGGTGGTCGACCCGGCCTTCGGCGAGTGGAGCCAGGACCCCAACGACCCCTCACTGCGGCCCCTGCAGCCCGTCGGCCAGGCGCCGGACCTCCCGGCACCCGGCGAGGAACCGGGTCTCGACGGCCTGGAGGGCCTCGAGGGGGGTGAGCTCACCGAGGAGGAGCTGGAGGAGCTGCTCGAGCAGCTCGAGAGCGGGTCGTGACCGCACCGTCCACGGGGACGGGTCCGGCCGCTGGGACCAGCCCGAGCGTCGCGCTGGTCGAGACCTCCGACCTCCTCCCGGGCCTGCTGCCGTTCCAGGCCTGGGACGTCCTCGGCACCGCCGAGGCGGTGTTCGCCCGGGACGCGGCGGCGCACGCGTTCGTCGATCACCTCCACATGGCGGGCCTCGACCTCCACACCCTGGAGCCGGCGCGCCTCGAGCGGGGTGATCTCGACCTCTCGAGGCCCGGTGATCCCGGCGACCGGCGGTTGGCCAAGGCCCTGATCCAACAGGCGCGGCAGACAGGCCGTGCCGTGTACCTGCTCGGTCCCGAGGACGACCGCCTCGGCCTCGCCGTGGCGGGGATGGCCGCCGAGCATGACGTGGAGATCGAGCTGGTCTTCCTCGCGCAGCAGCCACCGGGCACGGAGCTGCTGCGCCTGGTGGAGGTGCTGCGGCGGCTGCGTGAGCCGGAGGGGGGCTGCCCCTGGGATCTCGAGCAGGACCACACCACCCTGCTGCGCTACCTCGTGGAGGAGACCTACGAGCTGGTCGATGCCATCGAGACCGGCGACGACGCCGACCTCGCCGAGGAGCTCGGCGACGTCCTCCTGCAGGTGGTCTTCCACGCCCAGGTGGCCGCGGACCGACGGGCCTTCGGTATCGACGACGTGGCCCGCGGTATCGCTCAGAAGCTGATCCACCGCCACCCGCACGTGTTCGCCGACGGTGATGCGTCCACGGCCGAGGAGGTCCAGACCCGCTGGGACCAGCTCAAGGCACAGGAGAAGGCGCGCACGGGGCCCTTCGACGGGGTGCCCGCGGCGGGTCCCGGTCTCGACCTCCTGCACACCCTCCACCGCAAGGCCCGGCGCCGTGGCCTGCTGCCGCCAGGGCTACCGACGGCGGCCGCGGGTCTGCGCCGGGAGCTGCCGGCGCTGGAGGAGCTCGTCGGTGTCGTGGAGCGGGACGAGGTCGCGCCGGAGGCTGTGCCGGCGCCGGACACCGC
>SKTN01000038.1 GCA_007117945.1 Nitriliruptoraceae bacterium
GACGGGCGCGCCACCACCCTGCTGTCCGACACCATCATGCGCCGCCACAGCATCCTTCCCATCGGCTACGCCGACGGCAAGCTCGTGGTGGCGATGAGCGACCCCTCCAACGTGGTCGCCATGGACGACGTGCGCACCATCACCAAGATGGAGGTCAAGCCCGTCGTCGCCACCAAGGCCGACCTCGCCAAGGCGATCGACAAGTACGCCTCGATGACCGAGGACATCGAGTCGATGGCCGGCGACCTGGCGGGAGAGGACGACGCCTCCGATCTCGCCGACATCCACTCGGTCACCCAGGACGCCCCGATCGTCAAGTTCGTCAACCTGCTCATCACCCAGGCGGTCTCCGATGGCGCCTCCGACATCCACATCGAGCCGGGGGAGAAGGAACTCAGGGTCCGCTACCGCATCGACGGGGTGCTCCACGAGGTGATGAAGAGCCCCCGATCGATCCAGAACGGGGTGATCAGCCGCCTGAAGATCATGGCGGACGTCGACATCGCGGAGCGGCGCATCCCCCAGGACGGGCGCATCGGGCTGACCGTGCACGGCAAGCAGATCGACCTGCGCTTCTCGACCCTGCCGACGGTGTACGGCGAGAAGGTCGTGATGCGCATCCTCGACAAGTCCTCGGTGATGCTCTCCCTCGACGACCTGGGTTTCCTCGACCACAACCTGGCCCGCTTCGAGGAGGCCTACCGCAAGCCCTACGGGATGATCCTGGTGACCGGTCCGACGGGCTCGGGGAAGTCGACGACCCTGTACGCCACCCTCAACGTGGTCAACCGCGAGGGCGTCAACATCATCACCACCGAGGACCCGGTGGAGTACCGCCTGCCGGGCATCAGCCAGGTCCAGGTCAACAACAAGGTGGGCCTGTCCTTCGCCTCGGCGCTGCGCTCCATCCTGCGCCAGGACCCCGACATCGTGCTGGTCGGTGAGATGCGTGACCGCGAGACCGCACACATCGGCGTCGAGGCGGCGCTGACCGGCCACCTCGTGCTCTCCACCCTGCACACCAACGACGCGCCCTCGGCGGTCACCCGACTGACCGAGATGGGCATCGAGCCCTTCCTGGTGGGCTCCGCCGTGGACTGCGTCCTGGCCCAGCGCCTGGCACGGCGGGTGTGCTCCCGCTGCGTCGAGATGGTCCGCCCCGAGGCGGAGATGCTCAAGGCGGCGGGTTTCGACGACGACATCGTGGATGAACGGCCCGAGGTGCCCCAGGCCGTGGGGTGCTCCGCGTGCAGCCACACCGGCTACCGCGGGCGGCTGGCCGTCCACGAGGTGATGACGGTGACCGAGGAGATCGAGCGGCTGGCCGTCGCCCGGGCCTCCAGCGAGGAGATCGCGCGCATGGCAGTCGAGCAGGGCATGCGGCAGCTACGCGACGACGGCCTGGCGAAGATCCTGCTGGGCCGGACCACCATCGAGGAGATCGGGCGCGTCGTCATCTGACGGCGCTCCCACAACGGTGCCGCGACCGGTGCCGGGGAGGACACGGACCAGTGGCTGGACTCGCCGAACTGCTCGTGCACCAGGGGGTGGTGGACGACGAGGCGCTCGAACGCGCGGAGTCCCACCGTGCGGAGACCGGGGGCAACCTGGCCCAGAGCCTGATCGCCCTCGGGCTCGCGACGGAGCACGACCTCGTCCGCGCTTTCGCCACCTCGATGGGGCTCGGGTTCGTGGACCTCGCCCCGGGATCGATCGACGACCACGCCGTCGTGCTCCTCGACATCGAGGTGGCACGGGAGCTGACCGCGCTGCCCGTCGGGTTCGGTGAGGGCTCCGAGGTGGTGGTCGCGATCGCCGACCCCGCGGCCCGTGAGGAGCTCCACCCGCGGCTGGTGGAGGAGATGGGTGTCCCCGTGTCCCTGGCGCTGGCGCCCCGCCGCGCGCTGGTGGAGGCGATCGCGGCGCAGGGGGCCGGTGGCGCGGCGCCCCCGCGGCCGGCGACGCCGACCTCCGACGGGCCCGTGGATGAGCCGGCCCGAGCGGAGCCCGAGGGGGTCCAGGCAGCTCCCGCGGCAGCTGCGGAGACCAACGGCAACGGGCGTGGACCGACGTCGGGGGGTGACGGCGTTGCGGCGCGGCCGGCACCGGCTCCCAGTCAGCTGCGCGACGTCGCACCGACGACCCACGGCGGTGCCCGGGTGATGTCGGAGGAGGACAGCGACCTCGACCTCGATGTCATGCTGACCCAGCTGGTGGAACGCGGTGGCTCCGACCTGCACCTGACCGCCGGTATCCCGCCATCGATCAGGGTCAACGGCGAGCTCGCCCCCCTCGACGACTTCCCGGTCCTGGTGCCCGACGAGCTCCAGAAGCTCCTCTACGCGATCATGACCCAGAAGCAGCGTGAGGTGTTCGAGAACGACCTCGAACTCGACATGAGCTACTCGATCCCGCAGCTCGCCCGGTTCCGCGTCAACATCTTCCAGCAGCGTGACGCCATGGGTTCCGTGATGCGGGTGATCCCCTTCGAGATCCTGCCGCTGGAGGACCTCGGTATCCCCGAGCAGGTGTCCAACTTCGCCTACCTGCCCCGCGGGTTCGTGCTGGTCACCGGTCCGACAGGCTCCGGCAAGTCGACGACGCTCGCGTCGCTGGTCGACCTCGCCAACCGCAACCGCGCGGCGCACATCATGACCGTGGAGGACCCCATCGAGTTCCTGCACGAGCACAAGCGGTGCGTGGTCAACCAGCGTGAGGTCGGTACCGACACCCACGGCTTCGCCGCGGCGCTCAAGCACGTCCTGCGGCAGGACCCCGACATCATCCTGGTGGGGGAGATGCGCGACCTGGAGACGATCCAGATCGCGCTGACCGCCGCGGAGACCGGCCACCTGGTCTTCGGGACCCTGCACACCCAGGACGCACCCCAGTCGATCGACCGCATCATCGACGTGTTCCCGCCGCACCAGCAGGAGCAGATCCGCGTGATGCTGGCAGGAGCCCTCAAGGGCGTGGTCTGCCAGACGCTGGTCAAGACCGCGGACGGCAAGGGCCGCACCGCTGCGACCGAGGTGATGGTCACCAACTCCGGGATCAAGAACCTGATCCGTGAGGGCAAGACCCACCAGATCTACTCCGCCATCCAGGCTGGCGCCAAGGACGGGATGGTCGCCATGGACCAGTCGCTGGCGCACCTGGTCAAGGCGGGCCGCATCTCCTACGACTCCGCGCTCGAGAAGTGCAACAACGTCAACGAGTTCAACCGTCTGGCCGGCCGGGCCTGAGGCCCTGACCGCAGCGCGGTCGCACCCGCACCGCCGCGCACGAGCTGCACCGCACCCCGAGGAGCAACGCGATGTCTGCCCCCACCCTCACCAAGTTCGACTACCAGGTCCGTGATCGGCAGGGGAAGATGGTCACGGGCCAACTCGAGGCGGACAACCAGGCGGCCGTGGCCGCGAAGCTCACCTCCATGGGCTACTCGCCCGTCAGCATCGAGGCGGTGAAGGAGACGGGTCTCCAGATGGAGATCAGGATCCCTGGGCTGTCCGACCGGGTGGGGCTCAAGGATCTGGCGATCTTCTCGCGGCAGTTCGCGACGATGATCAACTCCGGGTTGTCGCTGATCCGCGCGCTCTCCATCCTCGCGGAGCAGACCGACAACAAGAAGCTCGGCGAGGTGATCGAGGAGGTCCGCGGCGAGGTCGAGGCGGGTCAGAGCCTGTCCTCTGCCCTGGCCGAGCACGACAAGGTCTTCCCGAAGCTGTACGTCGCCATGGTGCGCGCCGGTGAGGCCGCCGGCATGCTCGACCAGGTCCTCATGCGCGTGGCGGCGATGTACGAGGCCGACGTCAAGCTGCGCAGCAAGATCAAGTCCGCCATGACCTACCCCGTGATCGTGTTCGTCATGGCGGTGGTGCTGTCGGCAGCGATGCTGATCTTCATCGTCCCCGTCTTCGAGGGGATGTTCAACGACCTCGGCGGCGACCTGCCGTGGCTGACCCGCGTGCTCGTGTCGATGTCGGAGTTCGTGGCCTCACCGCTGGGAGCGATCGTGCTCCTGGGGATCCCGCTCGGGCTGTGGTTCGCCTACAAGCGCGTACGGGCCACGGAGAAGGGTCGCTTCACCCTCGACACCATCAAGCTGCGCCTCCCGGTCTTCGGGCCGCTGTTCCACAAGATCGCGCTGAGCCGCTTCGCCCGGAACCTCTCCACCCTGCTGGCGGCGGGTGTGCCGATCCTCCAGGCGCTGGAGATCACCGCTGACACCGTCAACAGCGGGCCGATCTCCCACGCCGTACGTGACGTGCAGAGCTCCGTGCGTGAGGGGGAGTCCATCAACCGGCCGCTCAGCAGCCACGAGGTGTTCCCCCCGATGGTCGTGCAGATGATCGCCGTGGGTGAGGAGACCGGTGACGTCGACGGGATGCTCGGCAAGGTCGCCGACTTCTACGACATGGAGATCGAGTCCACCACGGAGTCGCTGACCGCGATGATGGAACCGCTGATGATCGGGGTCATCGGTGGGATCGTCGGCGGCATGGTCATCGCCCTGTACATGCCGATGTTCGCCATCTTCGACATGATCCAGTAGCTCGTCCGGGGACGGACACGGCTGTGGCGCGGACGAGGTCCGCGCCACAGCCGTGTGAAGATCCGGATCTGGGCTAAAGGACTCACGCAGAGTGGCCGATGGGACTGAGGACGGAACACGAGCGCGTGACAAGGGCGACCCCGTCGAGAGGCGGGTCAGCAACGCCACGGGACCTCGCCACCGGTCATCGGTGGACGGTCATCCGGCTACCTCGCGCAGGGGAACCCACGCCGATGGCGTGACCTGTGCCGGGGCGTGCTCCGTCGTACAGGTCCATTCATCGCCATCATGGAAGGAGCGGGTACATGCTCGCTACCAAGTACCGAGACGCGAAGAACGAGGAGGGGTTCACCCTCATCGA
>SKTN01000396.1 GCA_007117945.1 Nitriliruptoraceae bacterium
GCCAGCGGCGTCTTCACCCCGCTCCAGGCCTTCATCACCGAACGCTTCGGGTGGCTGCTGATCGGCGGTGTCGCCGGGCTGCTGGCCTTCAGCATCTACCTCGCTGTGGGGCCCTTCGCGAAGATCAAGCTCGGTCCCGATGACAGCGAGCCGGACTACTCGACGTTGTCGTGGTTCGCGATGCTGTTCAGCGCCGGCATGGGGATCGGCCTGCTCTACTACGGCGTCGCCGAGCCGATCACCCACTACCTCGAGCCGCCCCGCGGTGCTGCACCCGAGACCCAGGTCGCGGCGCAGCAGGCGATGAACATCACCTTCCACCACTACGGGTTCAGCCCGTGGGCGGTGTATGCGGTGCTCGGGCTCGGTCTGGCGTACTTCGGCTTCCGTCGCGACCTGCCCCTGACGATGCGCTCGCTGTTCCAGCCCGTGCTGGGCGACCGCATCCACGGTGGTCTGGGCCACATGATCGACGGGCTTGCGGTGCTCGGGACCGTGTTCGGGATCGCGACCTCGCTGGGCTTCGGGGTGATGCAGATCAACGCCGGCATGGCGACGGTGTTCAACTGGGAGGTGTCCACCCAGAACCAGATCATCCTGATCGCGGTCATCACCCTGGCGGCGACCGCGTCGGTGGCAGCCGGACTCGACAGCGGGATCCAGCGGATCTCCCAGGTCAACATCAGCCTGGCGGCCCTGCTGCTCGCCTTCGTGTTCGTGGCCGGGCCGACGACCCTGCTGCTGTCGGGCTACGTGGAGAACGTCGGCTACTACGTCCAGAACCTCATCGACACGCTGCTGTGGTCGGGCACCTACGGCGGCGGGGCGTGGCTGTCGGACTGGACGCTGTTCTACTGGGCGTGGTGGATCTCCTGGTCGCCCTTCGTGGGCATGTTCATCGCCCGGATCTCCCGTGGGCGCACGATCCGCGAGTTCGTCCTCGGCGTGCTGTTCGTGCCGACCATGGTGTCCTTCCTGTGGTTCACCGTGTTCGGCAACACCGCCCTGGAGCTCGAGCGGGCCGGCGCCGGCATCGGGGTGCGGGTGCAGGAGGACTTCTCCACCGCGCTGTTCGCTCTGCTCGACCAGTTCCCCCTGGCAACGGTCACCTCGGTGGTGACCACCCTGGTGGTCGCCCTGTTCTTCGTCACCTCCTCGGACTCCGGCTCCTTCGTGGTGGACATGCTGACCTCCGGGGGGAGCACCCAGACGCCGGTGCAGACCCGGGTGTTCTGGGCGACCACCGAGGGGGTGGTCGCGGCGGCGCTGCTGCTCAGCGGCGGACTGGCGGCGCTGCAGGCGGCGGCGATCTCCACCGGCCTGCCCTTCCTGGTGGTCCTGCTCGCGGCCGCCTACTCGCTGCTGAAGGGGTTGCAGCAGGAGCGCCCGCGCGCCGCGCCACGGGCGGGGCCACGCCTGCCACCCACCTCGCTGAGGGATGCCACCCGCCGTGAGGAGCAGTTCCGTGCCCGCGATCTCGAGCTGCGTGAGCGGGAACTGCAGCTGCGGGCGCGCGAACTCGACCTCGCCCACCACGAGTTCGAGCTGACCAACGGGGATGGTGAGCCGGTCGGCACCCCTGCGGTGGCCGTGGTCGAGGCGATCAACGGTGCCCGGGCGTCCATCGCCGAGGCGCAGGATGAGCTCGACGGTGCCCGACAGGCGTTGGCCGCCGACCAGCGTGAGCTGGCCGCGGATGCCCGGGAGCTCGCTGCCATGGAAGCTGACGATGCGGGCGCTGCCGTGGAGCCGGCGCCGGGCGAGGACGTCACCCCAGCCGACGTCGCGGGTGGGGACGACCAGCGGCGCGACCATGGGTGAGCGCCGACGCCGGACGCACCGCGTCTGGCTCGCCGGTGGTGCGCTCCTGGCGGTCCTGTTGGGCGCCTGCTCGCCGGCCGAGGACGAGGTCGTCAGCATCGGCGTCCTGCCCTGGGCGGAGGTCACCGCCACCGCGGAGCTGTGGGCCTTCCTGCTCGAGGCCGAGGGCTACGAGGTGGAGCTCGTCCGGATCGACACCACCTCACCCGGAGGTATCACCCGCACCGGGGAGGTCAACGTGGTCGACGGGCTGTACGCGCAGCTCGCCGAGGGTGACATCGATCTGTGGACCGGGGCATGGCTGCCCCAGACCCACGCCCCGCAGCTCGAGGCGCACGGCGGCGACATCGAGGTGGTGGGCACCTGGTACGAGGGTGCACGGCTGACCTGGGCCGTGCCCACGGACAGCGAGCTCACCTCCATCGAGGACCTGGCGGGGCAGGGCGAGGCCTTCGGTGGGGAGATCGTCGGCATCGAGCCCGGCAGCGGCCACGTGCGGGTCTCCCGTGAGGACGTCCTCCCGGCCTACGGGCTCGAGGAGGAGTACACGCTGACCACCGGCTCCACCAGCGCGATGCTGGCGGCCCTCGACCGTGCCGTCGCGCTGGACCGTCCGATCGTCGTGACGTTGTGGGAGCCGCACCCGGCCTACGGGCGCTACGAGCTCCGCAACCTCGACGACCCCCAGGGCGCCCTCGGTGACCGGGAGCGCATCGACGTCCTGGCTCGCGAGGCCCTCGCGGCGGACCACCCCGAGCTCAGCGAGTGGTTGGGAGCCTTCCGCCTCGAGGAGGAGGAGCTCGCCTCCCTGCAGGTGGCGCTGGAGGACGCGGCTGCCGGTGCTGAGCGGGCTGCGGTGGCGGCCTGGGTCGAGGAGCACCAGCGCCTCGTGGACGGCTGGTTCGGGCGCTGAACCGTGCCGGCGCCACTTCGTCGGCGCGTCCCCGCCGGTCCCGTGAGGTCGGGGGTCAGGGGCGCGCCGGGTCGTGCACGCCGCACACGCAGGGCGCGGCCTGGCACTTCGGGCAGCCGGTGCCGTAGCGGGCCACCACCTCGGCAGCCAGGTCCACCTCGCACAGGTCCGCGAGGCTGACCAGCCACGCCAGCACGTCGGTGAACTCGACGACGCGCTCGTCGTGCCCCTCCCGGCGGATCGCCCTGGAGAGCTCGCCGACCTCCTCGATGAACCAGCCGAAGGTCGCGTCGACGCCACGGGCGCGGTCCTGGGTGCCGTAGGTGGCGCGGATCAGCTCCTGCAGCGTGGACAGTTCCATGCCACTCTCCTCCGGGCGGACGACGCAGCTGGTGCCGGTGTGGTGCAGCCTGGCCGACACACGACGGACGCGCGGCCCTTCGGGCCGCGCGTCCGCTGCTGCCGCTGGTCGGGATGGCCGGATTCGAACCGGCGACCTCCTCGTCCCGAACGAGGCGCGCTAACCAAGCTGCGCTACATCCCGGTGGGCGTGCTGCCCGTGAGGGCGGCGGGGAGCGTACACACCGGCCACCGGCCCTGCGAACCGTGGCAGGTGGCACCCGGCCCGTTCAGCCCGTGAGCTCGAGGAGGGTGGCCTCGGGTCGGCAGGCGAAGCGGAACGGCGCGTAGGGGCTGTGACCGAGGCCGGCCGAGACGTGCAGCACCCGCCCGCGGTGGGTCGACAGCCCGCGGGCCTGCTGGAGGGGCAGGTCGCAGTTGGCCACCAGGGCACCGACCCCCGGCAGCCGGACCTGACCGCCGTGGGTGTGGCCGGCGAGCAGGAGGTCGTGGCCGGCATCGGCGAGCACATCGAGGGCGCCGAGGTAGGGCGCATGGACCAGGCCGAGGTGCAGGTCGGCCTCCTGCCCGGGTCGTGGGGTGACGACCGCGGGCGAGGGCAGGTTGGTGGGATCGAGGTGGGGGTCATCGAAGCCGCCGGCAGCCACGCTGCCACCGGGCGTCTCCACCCGGAGCACCTCGCCGCGCAGGGTCCGGTACCCGTACCCGTGGAGGCGGTCGACGAGCCGTTGGGTGTCCAGCGGAACCCCCCTGCTGCGCCGGTCCGGTTGGGTGAGGTAGCTCCAGGGGGCCTTGAACACCGGCCCGAACATGTCGTTGCTGCCGAGCACCACCAGCCCCGGGCGGCCCCGGGAGGTCAGCGGGGCCAGCGCCGCCGCCGCGAGGTCCTCCGCGTCCGGTCCCCCGAGCAGGTCGCCCGTGGCCACCACGAGGTCATGGTCGAGGTCGGCGAGGTCGTGGAGGAAGGCGACCCGGTGCGCCTGGCCGGGGAGCAGGTGCAGATCGGTGACGTGGAGGATGCGGAGCGGGCCACGCCCACCGCGCAGCACCCCCTCCACCCGAAGCCGGGAGAGCCGGTACCAACGACGTTCCACCAGCGTGCCGTAGGCCACACAGCCCAGGCCGGTGACGGTGGCGCCGAGGAGGGCGCGACGGGCCGTGGCGCTCACGCGTCGCCCTGGCCGCCGCCGCGACCCCGTCCCTCCCCGCGTCCGGGAGCGTTGCCGGAGGCGCCCGCCGCCTGTTCGTCCTCGTCGTCGTCCTCGTCGTCCTCGTCGTTCTCCTCCTCGTCCTCGTCGTCGTCCTCGTCGCTCTCCTCGTCCTCCGGCTCCTCGGGCTCCTCCGGTTCCGGTGCCGGTACCCCGATCAGGAGCACGATGCGATGCTCGGGGTCGTTGGGATCGACGGGTGTGCCCACGCCGGGCTCCACGCCGACGACGGTGTCGACGGCACCCTCGTCCTCGACGGGTACCTCCCGGGAGAACAGGTTGCGGTAGCCGGCCCGACCGAGGACCTCGGCGGCCTCGGCCTGGGACAGCCCCAGCACGTCAGGGATCCCCGGCGGGGTGCCCGTGCCGTCGGAGATCTCCAGGGTGATGACCGATCCGAGGGCCTGAGAGGAGCCGGCCTCGGGGGTCTGGCCGACGAAGGTGCCGGCGGGGCGGAAGTCTGACACCGTGGTGGAGGCGAAGCGGAAGCCCGCGGTCAACGCGATGTCCTCGGCTTCCTCCTCGCTGCTGGCCAGCAGCAGGTCGGGGACCGGCGCCGTGGGCAGCGGGCCCGGGTCGGGGAAGTCCTCGGGTTCGTAGCGCTCCACGACGGCGGACATGTAGTCGGTCCACAGCGGTGCGGGGATGGTGCCACCGAAGACCTGGCTGTAGCTCTGCCCGGCGATGGTGACGTTACGCATCAGTTCTGGGTCCGTGCGCACGCACTCCCGCGGGTTCTGTTCCCGCACGCGGTCCTCGCCACAGGCGGCCAGGGCCTGCTCCTCGCTGGCGAAGACCTGGTCGTTGTTCGGGTAGCCGATCCAGGCGGCGGTGGACAGCTGCCGGATGAAGCCGACGAACCACGCGTCGCGGTTCTCGTTGGTCGAGCCGGTCTTGCCGCGGGTCGGCCACTCACCGAGGTTGGCACCCGGCGCGGTGCCGCCGTCCTCGACCGGGCCTGCCAGCAGGTCGACGGCACGGTCGGCGATATCGGTCTCCAGCACCCGCTCGCAGTCACCGTTGTGCTCCCAGATGACGCGGCCGTCCGGCCCCTCGATCCGCTCGATCGGGTAGGGGGGGCAGTACTCGCCGCGGTTGGCCAGCGTCGCGTACCCGGAGGCCATGGCCAGGGGGGAGACGTCCGTCGCGCCGAGGGAGAGGGGACAGACGACGTCGTCCTCGGGCACGCCGTAGCCGCTCAGGCGGAAGAAGGTGTCGGCGACCCGCTGTGGTCCGATGTCGCCGATCAGCAGGGCGTGGTAGACGTTGCTGGAGCGGGCCATCGCCTCGTACATGTCGAGGATGTCGTCACCCCCGGTGTTGCGGGGCTCCCACAGCCCGCTGGAGGTGCTGCCGTCGGCGCATCCCTCGATCGGCTGCGGTCCGCGTGCGTCCAGGGTGGTACCTGCGGAGATGCCGTCCTCGAGGGCCGCGACGGCGACGAAGGGCTTGAAGGCGGAGCCCGGCTGGCGGCCGGAGGACCCCATCCCCGACACCGCCGCGTTGACCTTGGTGCGGTCACACAGCAGTTCACCGCTGTCGAGTTCGTCCGCCCACCGGCCGTCCTCGATGCAGCTGCCGAACTCGTAGGGGCCCAGCGCCAGGGTCCGGATCGCTCCGGTGCCGGGCTCGATGGACACGATCGAACCCATCGGTGCCCGCGCGACCTCCTCCGGACCCGCGTCCTCGGTGAGCAGGGCACGTCGCAGGGAGGCCTCGGCCTCGTCCTGCATCTCGAGGTCGAGGGTGGTGTGGATGCGCAGCCCCGACTGGAAGACGAAGCGGCGCCGCTCCTCCCGTGTCGCCCCCATCGTCTCCAGGGCGTCGACCTGGGTCCCGAGTGCCCCGGCCACGTTCTCCTGCACCAGCAGCTGCGCGATCCAGTCGCTCCAGTAGGGGTTCGAGGGCGCGGGCGGCTCGGAGATCTCCACCTCGAGGGGCTGGTCGATGGCCGCCTGGGCCTGGGCGGGCGTCACGAAGCCGTGCTGGGCCATCTGGCGCAGGACGATGTTGCGGCGTGCCTCGGCGTTCTCCGGGGAGTTGATCGGGTTGTTGGCCTCGGGTGCCCGCAGGAGCCCGGCCAGCATCGCCGCCTCGCCCAGGGTGAGGTCGGCGATGTCCTTGGAGAAGTAGCGGTCAGCCGCCGTGCCGAGCCCGTACACGCCCACGCCGAAGTAGCTGCGGTTGAGGTAGCGCTCGAGGATCTCCTCCTTGGAGAGCTCGTCCTCGAGCTGGATCGCGTAGATCGCCTCCTCGAGCTTGCGGGCGAGGGTCTGCTCGGGGCTGAGGAAGGTCATCTTCACGTACTGCTGGGTGATGGTGGAGGCACCCGACTCGATCCCGCCGGCGCGGAAGTTGGTCATGGCGGCGCGCGCGATCGCGAGGTGGTTGACGCCCTCGTGCTCGAAGAAGGCGGCGTCCTCGGTGGCCAGCACCGCGTCGATGGCGACCTGGGGAACGTCGTCCAACGCGACGGGGACCCGGTTCTCCTCGAAGGTCAGCTCGGCGAGTTCGGTGCCGTCCGAGGCGTAGACGTAGGAGTTCTGGGGCGGGGTGTCGGCTTCACCCAGCGGTGGCACGTCCAGCACGTCCGAGCGCACCGCTGCCAGGAGCCGGTCGGCCGCCAGGGCCCCGGGCAGGAACATCGCGCCGATCAGTGCGCCCGTCGCACCCACGATCAGGACGATGAGGACGAGGCGGGCGACGATCGCGCCGAGGCGGCCCGCCACCTGGAGCCCGAGTGGGGCCGAGCTGTGCTGGTTCACCCTGGACCTCGGTGGTTGCTGCCGGGGCACCTCTACGGAGGGTTGGACGTGCCCGAGCGCGGACCGGTTCCGTCGCCGCGCCAGGGATCGACGCGGGACCCGAGAGGGTACCCAGCGGCACGGGTGCAGCTCAGAGGTAGCCCCGGGCACCCGGACGGGGGCGTGGCTGCTCGGTCTCCGGGGGCTCCACCTGGCGCTGCACCTCGTTGGGCGCGTCCTGGAAGGTGCGACCGCCGAAGCGTTCGCGGATCTCATCGTCGAGCCGGGCGGCGGTGGTGGCCACGGCCACCACCGCGGTCTGCAGCTCGGGGAGGTCCAGGGTGCCGCCGAGCAGGGTGTGCCGCAGCCACACCGCCTGATGTTCGGGCTCGTAGCTGAAGGCGCCGAAGCCCAGGGTGTGGTTGATCGTGAGCAGGAAGTGCCCCAGGTCGGCACTGAAGGGCACATCGAGGTTGGTGACGGAGAAGATCCCCACCTGGGGCCCGACGGGGCTGCCCGCCACGGTCACGAACACCCGCGCATCCTCGTGGGTGAAGGTGATGTTGCCGAAGGCGTCCACCTCGTGGCCGCCGAGGGTGGCGCGCAGCAGCCCGCTGACGTGCTCGCGGAGCTCCTCCGGGTCGAGGAAGACCCCGGTTCGGCGCGGGGGCCGCGGTCCCGGGTGGCCGTGGCCGAGGGCGGACAACGCTGCACCGGAACCAGCCGGGGGCGCTGTCTGGGCCTCCTCGCGCTCCTCCTCCTGCGCATCGTCGGCGGTCGGGCCTTCGCTGTCACTCATCGCGTCCTCCCGGTCAGCAGGGTCCCGGCGATGCGCTCCAGGCCGTCGAGGTCGTGGACGTCGCCGCCGAGCAGGGGCACCTCCACCAGCGCGGGTACCTCGACACCGAACAGTCCCGCCGCGACGTCGCGCCGCTGCCGGGCGGCCAGGTTGCGCACGTCACCGAGCAGTTGCAGGGCGCCGGCCAGGGCGAGCTCGTCGCTGCTGCCGGGTTCGAGGTGCTCGGGTGCGTCGGGGTCCACGCCCCCCGCCTCCTGCAGGCTGCGCACCGCCCGGGTGAGCCCGGCGTCGGAGGGATCGCGGGGCACCTCCGGACGAATCCGGTTGACCACGACCCCGGCGGCGTGCAGGCCCTCCTGCTCGAGGCGTTCGAGGAAGAAGCGGGCCTCGCGCAGCGGGGGTGGCTCCGCGGAGGTGACCACCACGAAGCGCGAACGCGGGTCGCGCAGCAGGGCGAGGACCTCCTCGGCGCGCTGCTTGAAGCCGTCGTACATGCCCTCGAAGTCGCGGAAGAAGTCGGCGAGGTCCTGGAGCAGTTCCATGCCCGTGACGCGGCCCGCCACGCGCATGAAGGCGGTCGCCCCCGCGCCCACGACCTTGCCGATACCGCGGCCGGCCGCCACCCCGGGCTTGAGCAGCAGCTTGAGCAGCCGCCCCTCGAGGAAGGAGGTCATGCGCTTGGGGGCGTCGAGGAAGTCGAGGGCGGAGCGGGTCGGTGGGGTGTCGATGACCAGCAGGTCGAAGGCGCCCTCCTCGTGGAGCTCGTGCAGCCGCTCCATCGCCATGTACTCCTGGGTGCCCGACAGGGTGGAGGACAGCTGGCGGTAGATGCGGTTCGAGGTGATCGCCGCGGCCTCCTCGGGGCTGGTGGCGTGGCGCTCGATCAACCGGTCGAAGGTGGTCTGCATGTCCAGCATCATCGCCCACAGCTCGCCGCCGGATGCCAGCTGCTCAGGCGGCAGCGCCACCTGTGTGGGGGCGTCGTCGAGCCCGTCCAGCCCCATCGCCTGGGCGAGGCGTCGTGCCGGGTCGATCGTCAGGACCAGCGCGCGACGTCCCTGCTGCGCGGCGGCGAGCCCCAGGGCGGCGGCCGTGGTGGTCTTGCCGACCCCGCCGGCACCGGTGGTCACGAGGATGTGGGCGTCGCTGATCGCCTCGGCCAGCGAGTCCTGGGCTGCCTGCTGGCGCGTCGGGGTCATACCCCACCTCCCGCCACCGTGGCGTAGCCCGTGGCGTCGAGCCGGTCGGCGGCACGTGGCCCGTCCTCGCCGACCTGGAGGGCGAGGACGTCGGCGAGCACCTCGAGGTCCTCGGGGCCGAAGGTGTGGCTGGCGAGCAGGGGCAGCCCGAGGACCTGCGCACCGGTACGGGCCAGCTCGGCGCGCAGGCCGGCCTGGTACTGCTGCCGCGCCACGTGGGCGGCGGTGAGGTCGAGGGTCAGCTGTGCGGTGCGCCCCGACATGCGGGCGCCGTGGCCGTCGAACCGCTCACGCAGGGTGTCGGGGCCGAGCCCCTGCAGGCGCTCGAGGGCGGGCACGTCGAGGCGGGGGAGGGTGATCTGGTTGGCCAGGACGGGTCCGATGGCGATGCCGGCGGACAGCAGCGCGGTGATGCCCTCGGTCGTCTCCCGCACCGGCATCTCCTCCAGCAGCGTCACGATCACCGCCTGGACCCGGCGGGGGTCGGTCAGCATCTCCTTGATCTGTCCCGCCTGGCGGCGGATCGGGCCGACGCGCACGATCTCCGTGACGGCCTCGGGTGCCTGCAGGAAGGGCACGATGCGGCCGGTCGGCGGCGCGTCGACCACGATGAGGTCGTAGGCGCGGCGCCCGTCGGGACGCCGGCGGGCCTCGATCTCGTACAGCTTGCCCACCAGCAGCAGGTCCCTGAGTCCCGGTGCGGCGGTGGTCACGAAGTCCAGGGCGTTGGAGCGCTCCATCATCCACTGGACCCGCTTGAGGCCGTAGAACAGCTCCAGGTACTCGTAGACGGACTCCGCCGGATCGATCGCCGCCCCCCACAGGCCGGGACGGAACTCCCGCTCGGCGTAGTCCCAGGGCTGGGTCCCGAAGACCCGGCTGAACCCCTGGCGGCCCTCCACCTCGATCAGCAGGGTGCGCCGGCCCGACGCCACCCCCGCCAGGGCCAGGGCGGCCGCGGCGGTCGTCTTCCCGACCCCGCCCTTGCCCGTCACGATCGTGACGTGGGGCCCGAGCAGCGCGTCGAACCCCTCGAGCGTGGGGGCGGAGCTGCGCATGGGGTCCGGTCCTTGGCTGCGTGGTGGCGGGGTGCAGGGACAGGCCGCACGCTGCACATCGCCGCGCACGGCCGGACCCGTCGAGCCTAACGGTGCCCTCCGCACCTTCGTCGCGGATGCCCGCAGCGGGTCGCCGCGGCGCACCCCCGGGCACCGATGGCCACGGGTGGGCGGGCTACCCTGCGCGGCATGTCGCGCCCCTCGGCGGTCCTCGGCCGCACCCTCGCCCTCGCCGCGCTGCTGGCCACGCTGCTCGCGGTCCTCCTGCTGTCCACGGCCGTGTGGGCCGACGAGCAGGAACCGGCCCCTGCGGGCACCTCCGTGGAGATCCTGCCCCTGCGCGGCGGTTTCATCGATCCACCGGTCGCCGCACAGATCCGGGACGTCCTCGAGGTGGCCGAGCGCGACGGTTCCGACCTGGTCGTCCTGCAGTACAGCTCCGGCGGCGGGGTCTCGGTGGACATGGACGATCTCCTGCGCGAGCTCGAGTCCTCCCCCGTCCCCGTGGCGACCCTGATCGGGCCGCTGGGCACCTCCGCAGAGGCTGTCGGGGCGGCGGGGCTGCTGTGGCTGGCCTCCGACATCCGGGCGATCTCCGCGGACGCGACCGTCGGCCCCCTGGATCCCGTCGATCTCGCCGACATCGACGGCAGCTACCCCGTGTCCACCCGCACCGCGGCCTTCCTGACCGCTGCCGACGTGGAGCCGGAGCTGGCCGAGCGGTTGCTCGAGGAGGCGGTGCCGGCGAGCGATCTGGCCGACGCCGGGCTCGTGACGGTGACCGCCCAGGGCCTGGAACCGCTGCTCGTGGAGCTGGACGGTGTCACCGTCGACGGCACGACGCTCAGCGTCCAGCCCGATCAGGTCGAGGTGCGCTTCCACTCCCTCGGGTTGGTCCGCAGGCTGCTCCACGCGGCGACCACCGCTCCCTTCATCTACCTGTTGCTGGTGGTCGGGATCGGGATGTTGCTCTTCGAGGTGTTCCAGCCCGGGTTCGGTGTCGCGGGGCTCGCGGGGCTCATCACGGCGGCCATCGGGGTGTTCGGACTGGTCGTGCTCCCGGTGACGTGGTGGGGGGTCGCCCTGGTGGTGCTGGGGTTGCTCCTGTACGCCCTGGACACGGCCATAGCGGGCTTCGGGCCCGTCACCGTCGCTGCCACCGTGGCCTTCGCCGTCGGCTCGGCCAACCTCTACGCCGCCGACGCCCTGGCCCTGCCCTGGTGGCTGGTCGCCGCGACGACCGTGACCGCGCTGGTGTTCTTCGTCTTCGTGATGACCACGGTGCTGCGGGCCCAGGCCGGCCCCGAGGGCGTCAGCGTGGAGGATCTGGTCGGCCGCCCGGGGATCGTGCGTTCCGTCCTCAACCCCGAGGGGCACGTCTACATCGACGGTGCCCTGTGGCGGGCGCGGTGGACCGGCGACACCCGGCGCGCCAAGGTGGGCACCCCCGTGCGGGTGCACGGGGTCGACGGTGCGGTCGTGCTCGTCGAGCCCTACGACCCTGCGAACAGCGATAGCTCTGATGCGCAGGTGCTTGCCACTGGCGAGCGGTAGGGGCTGGTGCTGCCGCCGCACGCCTCGTAGTGTGCGCAGCGGGCCGCACGCACCAGGGAGCAGGTGCGAGCGGCAGGGGGAGGCTCGTGCACGGACGACAGGAAGCACCCGCCGGAGCGATCCACCTCGCGCTCGTGGGTGAGATGACCGACGTCGGTGAGCGGTGGGAGCTGGAGGCCCTGTGCCGTGGTTCGGACGGCGGGGTGTTCTTCGGACCCCACGGCTTCGAGTCGAAGCGCGACCGCGCGGCCCGCGAGGAGGAGGCCAAGGCCATCTGTGCCCGCTGCCCCGTGGTGGTCGCCTGCCGGGAGCACGCCCTGCGCGAGGGTGAGCTCTACGGCGTGTGGGGTGGCATGGGCGAGGCGGAGCGCCGGGCCCTCCTCGAACGGGGTGACCGGGTGGCCCAGGCCGGTTGACGTCGTCACCGCGGGTGCGGCGGGCTTGCGTCCGCCGTCCCGGCTGGGGTACGACACGCCTGCGGGCCCCCGCCGAGCCGGGGGACGCCGCACCCGCCCCGCACACCGAGCACCAGGAGCGCCCGTGACCCGCTGGGAGTACGCCACCGCCCCCCTGATCAGCCACGCCCTCCAGCAGATCCTCAACCAGTGGGGCGAGGACGGCTGGGAACTGGTCGCCGTCGCAGAGAACGTCGCCTACTTCAAGCGGCCGAAGGCGTGAGCGGCGGGCCGGAGGACCGGCTGGCCGCCCTCGGCCTCGCCCTGCCGGAGGTCCCGACCCCGGCGGCCGCCTACCAGCCGTGGGCGCGGTCGGGGGACCTGGTGCTCACGGCCGGGCAGCTGCCGGTGGTCGATGGGGCCCTGCCCTGCACCGGGCGGCTGGGTGCGGAACTGCAGACCGCCCAGGGGGCGCAGCAGGCCAGGACGGCGGCACTCAACGTGCTCGCCGTGGCCGCGGCCGCCGCGGGCGGTCTCGACCGCGTGCGGGTGGTCAAGCTGACGGTGTTCGTCGCCTCGGCCGAGGGGTTCCACGAGCAGCACCTGGTCGCCAACGGCGCCTCGGAACTGATCGGGGAGGTGCTCGGCACGGCCGGGGTCCACGCCCGCTCAGCCGTCGGGGTCGCCAGCCTGCCCCTGGGCGCCCCCGTCGAGGTGGAGGCCGTCCTCGAGGTGTCGTCGGGGTGAGCCCCGGGGATCCGACGGCGCGCGCGCAGCCGGTCGAGCCCGTCGCTGCGGTGACGGTGATCCTGGTGCGTGATGGACCTGCCGCGGGGGCGGCCGGTGCTGGCCACGTCACGGGGCTGGAGGTCCTGCTGCTCGAGCGGCACGGTGACAGCGACTTCGCTCCGGGGGCGCTGGTGTTCCCCGGCGGGAAGCTGGAGCGCGCCGACGCCGCACTGCCGGACGGGCGGGCGCACCTGCCCGAGCCGCAGGCCTGGGCGCGGCGCCTGGGCGTGGCCGACGCCGCTCGTGCGCGCACGATGCTGATCGCGGCGGTGCGGGAGACCTTCGAGGAGGCCGGGATCCTGCTGGCCCGTCACGAGGACGGCACGAGCCTGGCCGCACGCCCCCTGCCGGGTGGGGAGCTCGCCGAGGTGCGTGCCCGCATGGCGGCGCGGGACGGCGCCCATGACTGGACGGCATGGCTCGCCGGCCAGGGGCTGGTGCTGGACCTCGAGGTCCTGGCGATGTGGTCGTGGTGGGTGACCCCGGCGGGCCTGCCCCGACGCTTCGACACCCGGTTCCTGATCGCGCCCCTGCCCGCCGGGCAGGAGGCGAGCCACGACGCCGTGGAGACCACCGCGATGCGCTGGATCACGCCCGCGGCCGCCCTGGCAGCCCACGCGGCGGGGGAGCTCCACGTGATCTACCCCACGCGCTGCACCCTCGAGCAGCTCGCCGCCTACCCCGGGGCGGGCGCAGCCGTGGCCGCGGCCCGCTCCGGGGCCGTGGACCTGCGGCGGATCGAGCCCCGCGTGGTCCGCGTCGACGGGGTGCCCCGGGTCCAGCACCCCGACGGTGGGCCGCCCGCCCCGGTGTGAGCCGCCACGTCCGTCACCGGCGCCCATCCGGGGGCAGCGACGGTGCGAACCCTGTGTGCGAGCCCGCACAAGACGGTGGCGGCGTACCGCGCACCCCTGGCGAGGGGCCGCCCTCAACGGGGGTGCGACCTCCGCCGGTGCGCCGTCCCCAACGGCCGCTCCGGCGGCCGATGCCGGGCCCTGGGATGCCCGCACCTTCCAGGGCCCGGCGCTCGTGCGAGTAGCCTGGTCGCCATGATCGACACGCGACTGCTCACCGATGACCTCGACGCCACCGCAGCGGCGCTCGCGCGCCGTGGCATCGGGCGTGACACCCTCGAGGGCCTGCGTGCCCTCGACGCACGTCGGCGTGCGCTGATCTCCAGCGTCGACCGCGCCCGCGCCGAGCAACGGTCCGCCTCCAAGGACATCGGGCGTGCGGGCGCCGAACAACGGGCGCAGCTGATCGAGGCGGCGCAGACGCTCAAGGACGAGGTCGCCCGCCTCGAGTCCGAGCTCAGTGAGGTCCAGGCGGAGCACGCCGCGGCCTTCGCCCGGGTGCCGAACCTGCCCCACGCGGACGCGCCCGACGGCGTCGAGGGCGACGGGGTCGTGCTGCGCACCATCGGGCCACCTCGACCCGAGCTCACCGACCCGAAGGACCACGTCGACCTGCTCGAGGCGGCCGATGCCCTCGACCTCGCGCGGGGTGCGAAGGTCGCCGGCGCCCGCTTCGCCTACCTCAAGGGCGAGGGTGCGCTGCTGGAGTTCGCCCTGGTGCGCTACGCCATCGAGGTGGCGATGCGCCACGGGCACACGCCGGTGATCCCACCGGTGCTGGTGCGCGAGGAGGCGATGTACGGCACGGGCTTCCTGCCCACCGACGAGCAGCAGCTGTTCGCCACCCGCGACGACGACCTCTACCTGATCGGCACCTCCGAGGTGCCCCTCGCCGGGCTCCACCTCGACGAGCTCCTCGATCCCGGGGACCTGCCCGTGCGCTACGTGGGCTACTCGCCCTGCTTCCGTCGGGAGGCCGGTGCCCACGGCAAGGACACCCGTGGCATCCTCCGGGTGCACCAGTTCGAGAAGGTGGAGCTGTTCTCCTTCGTCGCGCCCGACGCCTCCGACGCCGAGCACGAGCGCATCCTGGCGATCGAGGAGGAGATCTTCACCGGTCTGGAGATCCACGCCCAGGTGGTGGACATCCCCGTCGGCGACCTGGGCGCCTCCGCGGCACGCAAGTTCGACCTCGAGGCGTGGCTGCCCGGCCAGTCCGCCTACCGGGAGGTCACCTCCTGCTCCAACACCACGGACTACCAGGCCCGGCGGCTCCGGACGCGCATCCGTACCGCCAGCGGGGACAACGTCCTGGTGCACACCCTCAACGGCACGGCGCTGGCGGTCCAGCGGGCCATCATCGCCCTGGTCGAGCAGCACCAGCAGCCCGACGGTTCCGTGGTCGTGCCGCAGGCCTTGCGACCCCACCTCGGACGTGAGGTGCTGTTCGCCGGGTGAGGGCCGTCCCGACCCGGTTGGGGCGCAACGACCCTGCCGGTGGGCGTGCCCCCCGCGGTAGGTTCGAGGTCGTGGCCTGGGTGGGAGGCTGCCGATGTCCGGTCTCGAGGTCGACGTCGCGATCGTGGGGGCGGGCCCCGGTGGGCTGTACGCCGCGACCTATGTCGGGTTGCGGGGTCTGCGCCCCCTGGTCCTCGACACCCTGCCGGCCCCCGGCGGGCAGATCACCGCGCTCTACCCGGAGAAGCGCATCCACGACGTCGCGGGGTTCCGCGCCGTGCGGGGCCGTGAGCTGGTCGAGCGGTGTGCGGAGCAGGCCGAGGCCGCCGGCGCCGAGCTCCGCCTCGCCACGCGGGTGGAGACACTGGACCGCAGCTCCTCCGGCTTCACCCTGGCCACCGAGCACCAGGAGCAGGTGCGCTGCCGCGCGGTGATCATCGCGGCGGGGCTCGGGACCTTCACCCCGCGGCGCCTGCCCGATGCGCAGCGCTTCGAGGGTCGGGGCGTGTGCTACGTGATCCGCGATCCCGAGGCCCTGCGCGACCAGGACCTGGTGATCGTCGGTGGTGGTGACGCCGCCGTGGACTGGGCGCTCGAGCTCGAGGACGTCGCCCGGTCGGTGACCCTGGTGCACCGCCGTGACCGCTTCCGCGCCCATGAGGGCCGCGTCGAGGACCTCCTCAGCTCCTCCGTGGAGGTCCTCACCGACGCCGAGGTGGTGCACCTGCACGGTGACACCCACCTCGTCGCGGCCGAGGTGCTGGACAAGCGCACGGGGACGCACCACAAGGTGCCCGCCAGCCGCCTGTACGCGGCCCTGGGCTTCACGGCGAACCTCGGGCCCGTGGCGGACTGGGGGATCGGTCTGGACGGACGTGCCATGCCCGTCGACCGGTGCATGCGCACCGACGTGCCCGGCGTGTTCGCCGCCGGCGACATCACCACCTACGAGGGCAAGCTCCAGCTCATCTCCGCGAGCTTCGGCGAGGCGGTGGTCGCAGCCAACCACGCCGCGAACCACGTCGACCCCGGGCTGCGCGTGTTCCCCGGCTACCGGTGACGGCCCA
>SKTN01000273.1 GCA_007117945.1 Nitriliruptoraceae bacterium
GAGCGCTACGTTGCGTGACCTCCCGGAGGGTTGGCCGAGCGGACGAAGGCAGCGGTCTTGAAAACCGCCGTGCGGCGTGAGTCGTACCGTGGGTTCGAATCCCACACCCTCCGCCACGTCCCCTGACGTGGCCGTCGACCGGAGCGCGCGTCAGGCCAGGGGGTCCGGGAAGGTGACCGTCGGGGTCTCCGGTCGCGCCACGGGCCCACCCCGGTCACCCGGTGCGCTACAGGCGCTGGTGTTCCTCGGCGCCGGCCTGGTCGTGCTGCCCCTGCTGGTCCGTGAGGATGCGCCCTGGTGGGCTCTGCTCTACCTCGGCGTCGCCGTGCTGCTGGCCGCAGCGGCGTGGCTGCGACAGGGTGTCGGGTCCACGACGGCTCCCGCCTCCAGCCTCCTCGCACACGTCGGGACGGCGCTGGCCGTGGGAGGGCTGGTGGTCGTGCTGTCCGTCGCCGGCGACGCCGTGCTCGATCTGCTGCTGGTCAGCGTCGCCCTGTGCACCGTGGTCGCCGTCTCTCCCGGCCGGCGGGCGGCCTGGAGCTTCCAGGGGGCGATCCTGGCGCTGTTGTGCGCCGGGATGCTGCTGGCCGGACTGCCGTGGCCGGTCGCCCTGGCGGTCACGGCCCAGGTGGCCGTGGTGGTGGTGCTCGCCGACGCCATCGGGCAGCGGCTGTCCCGGGTGGGTGCTGCGGAGCAGCACGCCCGGCGGGCGGCGGAGCGCCGGGGCGCCCTGCTCGGTGCCGTTCGCGACCTGCCGCGCCACGACGTGGATGAGGCGGAGACCGCCGTGGTGCGAACCCTGCGGTCGCTCGCCTTCGACGCGGCCGGCGTGGCACGGATGGCGGGGGACGTCCTGATCGAGGGCGCGCTCGAGGGCCTGCCCCGGCTCGAGGTCCCCCTGCGGCGGGGGGAGGGCCTGGCGTGGCGGGCGATCGAGGAGGACCGCACGATCGCGCTGGGCGACTACGAGCACGTCGAGGAGCGGCTGTCGTCGCGGCAGGGTGTCCGCGGCGTGGTTGTGACGCCGATCCGGATCGAGGGCCGCCCCGTCGGTGTCCTGGTCGGGACCCGATGCGAGCCGCGGTGGCCACGGGGTGAGGAGGTGGAGGTCGCCGAGGTCATGGCGGCCCACCTCGGTGGTGTCCTCGCCAACCACGCCAGCCAGCAGCGCCAGCGCCGGCTCCTCGAGCAGGCCGCGCACCTCGACCACCTGAGCCAGAGCCTGCTGGAGGCGGTCTCCGAGGAGATCCGTGACCCGCTGACGGTGCTGCGCCTGGGGGCCCAGCTGTTGAGCGAGCACGCCGCCGACCTCGATCCCGTGCAACGGGCCGGCCTTCTCGCCCGGGTGGAGCGGGAGTCGGATGAACTGTGCCTGGTGATCGACACGATCCTCGACTTCTCCCGCTACCACGCCCGTCGGACCCAACCGCGCCGTGAGCCGGCGGCCCTGCACCGGTTGCTCACCACCGCCGGGATCGAGAGCACCCAGGCTGCTGCGGGACACGCCGAGCCGGTGCCCCCGGACCTGCGACTGCTGGTCGACCTCGAGCTGCTGGTCCCAGCGCTGCGCCTGCTGCTCGCGTCGGGCACCGACGACCGCGGGCAGCCGCCCCTCGCGCAGCTGTCGCTGGTGGATGGCGCGCTCGTGCTCGAGCTCCCGCGGTCGAGGGTGGGGCCGTCGTCCAGCGTGCTGGTCCAGCTCGCGGAGCAGTTGCTGACCGCCGGCGGTGGACGTCTCGAGCTGGACGAGCACGCTCCCGCCGCCCGCATCCAGCTCGGGCTCGTGGCTCCCCTTGCCGGCGCGGGGGCGACGGGTGAGTGAACGGAGCGCACCGACCTCGGCTACCGATGCCTCCGGGTGGGTGTCCTGGGAGCTGCTGGACGAGCCGCGGGTGCGTGCCGGGCTGATCGCCTGCGTCGTGCTCACGGTCGGTCTGGCGGCGTCGGTGGGGTCCTCGCTCGAACCCGTGCGCTTCGCGCTGCTCTCCCTCACCGGGCTCGCGCTCGCGCTCGGGTCCTTCGTGCGGCCCGTGCCTCCCGCACTGCGGGCTGCCGGCATCGACGGCGAGTCGCTGTGGTCGGTGACCGTCGCGGTGGTGGGGCCGGTGCTCACCGGTGCCCTGGTCATCGTCGCTGTCGAGGTGCCCGTCGAGCTCGTCGCGCCCCTGTTCGCCCTCCTGGTGCTCCTGGCGGCCATCCTCCCGCCGCCGAGCCTGCGGTGGCCGCTGCTCAGCTGGCAGGTGGCGGTCTGGGTGGTCGTGGTGGTGCTCGGCGGTCAGCGGGACCCCGCGCTGTTGCTGCTCCACCTCGGTGGTGGGATCGCGCTGTCGGTGACGCTGGTGCAGACCGCGGAGGCGTTGACGGTCGGCTACCTCGAGGCGACCCGGTCCCGGGTGGCGGCGGAGCGACGTGCGGAGCTGCTGTCCTCCCTGCTGCGGACCCACGACCTCGATCCGTCGGTGGTGCTGCGCAGCGTCGCGGACGGGCTGATCGGCCTCGGCTTCGACGTCGCGTCGATCCGTGCGATCGATCGGGAGGCGGGCGTCGCCCGCGTGATCGAGGGGGTCGCGCGTGGTGAGCTGGCAGTGGAGGAGGAGCTGCCCCTGAGCGCGCCGGAGTTCGTGCTGCTGCAACGGACCGCGGCGCCGGTGGTCCTGGAGCGCGGGGTGAGCGAACCGGTGAGCCTGGATGATCTGGGCCTGCACACCGCCCTGCTCTTCCCGATCCTGGAGGCGGACGAGGTGGTCGCCGTGGTGGCCGTGGGCGCCCTGGACCACGCGGCGACGGGTGAGGTGACCGATGCCGCGGAGCTGCTGGTGGCCCAGGCGGGCGCCGCGCTGCAGCGTGCGCGGGCCTACCGGCAGGACCAGGAGACGACCGAGGAGCTCCACCGGCTGGAGCAGCGCACCCAGGACTTCATCTCCACGGTGTCCCACGAGCTGCGCACACCCCTGACCGTGGTCCAGGGGCTCGGCAGCACCCTGGCGGAGCGGTGGGACGACCTCGACGAGGTGCGGCGCGAGGACCTCCTGCGCCGCATCGACGCCAACGCCGATCGGTTGGCGACGATGGTGACCCGGCTGCTCGACACCTCGCAGCTCAGTCGCGGATCGTTGGAGGTGACCCCCGTCGAGGTCCGCCTCGAGCCCTGGCTGCGCGGTGCCGTCGACCGGCTCGGTGAGGTGCTGGCGGCGCACCCGATCGAGCTGTCGGTGCCGCCGGAGCTGGCGATCACCGTCGATCACGAGCTGTTCGAGCACGTCACCGACAACCTGCTCGTCAACCTGGCGCGCCACACCCCGCCCGGCACCGGCGCACGGCTGCGGGCCTGGGAGGAGGGGGACCGCGTCGTGATCGAGCTGGAGGACGACGGTCCGGGGATCGCCGCCGAGGATCTGCCCCACGTGCTGGAGCGCTTCTACCGCGGCGGCGACGTGTCCCACCGGGTCCGGACCCGAGGGCTCGGCCTCGGGCTCGCGCTGGCCGCCGAGGTGGTACGTGCCCACGGCGGCCGCCTGGAGGTGGGCTCGGCGGCCTCGGGCGGGGCCCGGTTCAGCTTCGACGTCCCTCGGGCAGCGCCGAGGTGATGTCGGTGTCGTCGGTGACGATGCCGCCGGCGGTCAGCGTGCTGTCGTCACGCTCGCGCTGGCTGCGGTCGAGTTGGGCGTTGAACTCCGCTCCGAGCAGCACCGCCAGCGCGGTCAACCACAGCCACAGCAGCGCCACGATCGGACCTGCGAGGGGGCCGTACACGGTGTCGGCTTCGGTGAGATAGGCCCCGTACACCCGGAGTCCCGCGCTTCCCAGGAGCCAGACACCGGCAGCTCCCAGGGCGCCGGGGAGGTCGCGCCACCAGCGGCCGCGGTGGGGGACGGCGACCCGGTAGAGGACCGCGATGGCCACGACGGCGAGCAGGATCACCGTCGGCCAGTAGGCCACCTCCCAGATCGGCACCAGAGGACCGAGGTCGACCTCGAACCACTCCTCGAGCTGCTCAGCGAAGCCGGGTCCGGCGAGCAGGAGCGGCGCGAGGATGGTGCCGACGAGCAGGGCCCCGAAGGTCACCGCGAAGCCGACGACACGCTGCAGCCAGCCCGGGCGGTGGGACTCGCGCCCGTAGACCAGGGCGGTGGTGGTGAGCACCACCTTGACGGCACGTGACGAGACCCAGATGGCCGCCAGGAAGGCGGTGGAGACCAGGCCGACACCGCCACCCTCGAGGAGGGGCTCGATGACGTTCTCGACAACACCCTCGATCGTGTTGCGGGTGAGCGCCACGCTGGCCACCTCGGAGGTCCGGGCGATGAGCTCGTCCTGCCAGTCCTGGCCGTTGACGTCCGGCACGAAGGCGGGCATCGCGGCCAGTAGCGCGACCAGGAGGGCCGGGAGGGAGAGGATGATGTAGAACGAGGTCTCCGCCGCGAGCCCCGGCAGCCGGTCCCGGACCGCACCGTCGACGGTGCCGACGGTGACCTCGACGGGACGACGCAGCGCGCGGGGCGTGCGTTGGATGATGGCGCGGGAAACGGGGTGCACGCAGCAAGGGTAGGGCCGTGTGCTGCTCCCGGATACGGCTGCTACCCTCCCGACGCCGTGCCTCGGCTCCGGTCGTGGCTCGGGCGCCAGGAGGCTTCGCCTAGTCTGGTCTATGGCGCGGGATTGCTAATCCCGTTGGGTCTACTCGGCCCTCGAGGGTTCAAATCCCTCAGCCTCCGCTCACGATGTTCGCGATGTCAGACCGCACGACGTACGACCTGCGCTGGTAGCTCAGTCCGGATAGAGCACCTGACTACGGATCAGGCGGCCGGGGGTTCGAATCCCTCCCAGCGCGC
>SKTN01000341.1 GCA_007117945.1 Nitriliruptoraceae bacterium
AACACCGTCGGGTACGCCCGGCAGTACCCACGGATCTCCGACTCCCACGTCTCGAAGGGTGTGGTGTCCATGTCTGCTCCTTGCTCCATGAGGTCGCTGCGAGCTCGCGGCGATCGGTGGTCTATCGGGGTGGCAGCGGCGCCCCGGCGACGCGCAACAGGGTGCGCGCGGCGATGGGGAGCAGGCGGTCGTTGAAGTCGTAGCGGGGAGAGTGGCACGGCTCGTCGTGGCCCGCACCATCACCAGCACCGATCAGCGCGAAGGCGCCCGGGACCTCGGCGAGGTAGTAGCTGAAGTCCTCGGAGGCGAGCACCGGCAGGGGCAGGGCCACGGCACCGGCGTCCGGCCCGAGCTCCCCGGTCAGGGCCGCACGGAGCTCGGCCGCGGGCCCCGGGTGGTTCACCGTCGCGTCGTAGCGGCGGGTGGTGGTCGTGGTGGCGTGCACCCCGTGGGCCGCGGCGGTGTCCGCGGCGATCGCGGTGATGAGGTCGAACACCTCGTCACGGGCCGCGGTGTCGGGGACCCGGATGCTGCCCCCCAGCGCGGCGGTCTCCGGGGTGACCGTGTCGGCACCCTGGGCGTCGATCCAGGTCACCGCCACCACGGCGGCCCGGTGGGGTGCGAGTCGACGGCTGACCACCTGTTGCAGGGCGACGACCACCGCGGCAGCGGCCAGCACGGGGTCGCGGGTGGCCTCGGGCTGGCTGGCGTGGCCGCCGGCACCCGTGAGCTCGACCCGGAAAGTGCCGTTGGCGGACATGACCGCACCGTCGGGGCAGGCGGCGTGACCGAAGGGGATCGCCGGCCAGTTGTGCCAGCCGAACACGGCCTCCACCCCCTCGAGTGCATGGTCGTCGATCATGGCCTTCGCGCCATGGCCGCCCTCCTCGCCCGGCTGGAACAGCAGGGTGACGGGTCCGGGCAGGGCGTCGGTGTGGGCCGCGAGCCACTGGGCCGCCAGCAGCAGGGTGGTGGTGTGGCCGTCATGCCCGCAGGCGTGCATCAGCCCGGGGTGCTCGGAGCTCCAGGCGGCACCCGTCAGTTCCTCGATCGGCATCGCGTCGAGGTCGGCCCGCAGGGCGACGTGGCGCCCCGGCGCGTCGCCCGCGAGGGTCGCCACCGTGCCGGTACCGGCGCAGGGTCGGTGGTCGATGCCGAGCTCGGTGAGGATCCCCCGGACCCGCGCCGCGGTGGCCTCCTCCTCGAAGCGCAGCTCAGGGCGGCGGTGCAGCTCACGGCGCAGGCGCGTGGCGTCGTCGACCATCTCCGCCCACGGCACGGACATCGGCGGCTGCCCGGCGAGCGTCACGTCGTCTTCACCATCAGCTCGCGCGGGTAGTTGGCGAGGGGTTCGGCCGGACCCTCGTCGTGGATCAGGATCGTCTCCGTGATCTCCAGGCCCCAGTCGTCCATCCACAGTCCGGGCATGAAGTGGAAGGTCATGCCCGGCTCGAGCACCGTGGTGTCTGTGGTGCGCAGGCTCACGGTGCGCTCCCCCCAGTCGGGTGGGTAGCTCATGCCCACGGCGTAGCCGCACCGGTCGGTGCGCTCGATCCCCGCCCGTGCCAGCACGCGGTTCAGTGCGGCGGCGATGTCGCAGGCCCGGTTCCCGGCCCGGGCCGCGTCGATGCCCGCGGACAGCCCCTCGAGCAGGGCGGCCTCGGCGTTGCGCATCGCCGCGGGGGGCTCACCGAGGTGGATGGTGCGGCACAGCGGCACGTGGTAGCGCCGGTAGCACCCGGCCACCTCGAAGAAGGTGGCGGCGCCCTCCTCGAACTCCTGGTCGTCCCAGGTCAGGTGGGGCGCGGAGGCGTCCACACCGCTGGGCAGCAGGGGCACGATCGCCGGGTAGTCGCCACCGAAGCCGTCGCGGCCCGCCACCCCGGCGATGCCGGCGCGGAAGATCTCCGCCACCAGCTCGCTCTTGCGCACCCCGGGCTCGATCATCTCGTAGATGCGGTGGTGGATGCTCTCGATGATGCGGGCGGCCCGCCGCATGTAGACGATCTCCTGGTCGGACTTCACCCCCCGCTGCCAGTTGATCAGCCCCGTGGCGTCCTCGAAGCGTGCCTTCGGCAACCCGGCGGTCAGGTTGAGGTGTGCCGCCGCGGCGTAGTAGTAGTTGTCCATCTCCACACCGATCGTCGCGGTGTCGAGACCGAGTTCGGCCAGCAGCGTGGCCAGGTGCTGGTGGGGGTGGCGGTCCCGGGACTGGACGTAGTCGTCGGGGTAGCCGACGATGCGCTCGTCGGGCATGTACACCGTGCGGCGTGCCCCCTTGGCGTCCATCGCCCGCCCCCACCACAGGGGCAGGTCGTCGTGGGTGACCACCACGGCCTGGTGGGTGTAGAAGGACCAGCCGTCGTAGCCGGTCAGCCAGGCCATGTTCGAGGGATCGGCGGCGATCAGCACCTCGATGCCCAGCTCGTCCATGGCCGCGCGCACCTTGGCGAGGCGTTCGGCGTACTCCCACTCGGTGAAGGGCAGCCGGGTCAACGGCGCGGCCGTCATCGGCGCGCCAACGCTGTGCATCTCCACGCTGCCCTCCTGGACCGAGAGGGGCCATCATCACCTCGAAGGTGAGGACCCTACTTCCCCGGTACAGGCCCCGCTCACACCGTTGTGGCGGGCAGCGATCGGCAGGAGGCGGGTGGCAGGTGGCGGGCGGCGGTCAGCAGACGCTGTCGGTGGGTCGGGGGTTGGTCAGGCCGAACAGCGGGCGCAGTCGCAGACCGATCCAGGTACCGCCGAGCGCCATCAGGCCCCAGATCCACCCGTGCACGCTGAGCGAGGCGATCCCGGAGACGTAGGCGCCGATGTTGCAGCCGAAGGCGATGCTGGCGCCGTAGCCCATGGCCACTCCGCCGACGCTGTGGGCGGCCACGACGTTGCGCGGCGTGCGTCGTCGCAGGGTGAAGGTGCCCGCCGCACCGGCTGCGACCAGGGCGCCCAGGATGATGCCGATGTTGGTGACGGAGGTGTTGTCGGTCAGGATCGAGGCGTGGATCGCCGGGTTGTCCTGCCACGCGGGCCAGGTGGCCGGGTCGCTCAGCCCGAGGCTGCCCACCAGCTTCGAGCCCCACAGGCGGAAGGCACCCGTGACCCCCCAGGGCCGACCCGAGGTCGCCAGGACCAGGGCGTTGAGCCCCGCCAGGACCAGTGCACCGGTCCACAGCGGCCAGGAACCGCGCAGCACGCGGGCCGCGCCCCGGGCGCTGGGGATCGGCGCGATCGGCGGTGGCTGGCGCCGACGCCGGACCACCTCGGCGAGGGCGGCGATGCCGCCGAGCAGCGCCAGGGTCAGGGCGACGCCGCCCGGGTAGCCGAAGCGGGTGTCGGCCAGGGAGACGGGCTCGCTGAGCACCAGCCCGGCCGCCCCACCGGGCTGCCACCACTGCACGGTGCGGATCCCGAGCACCGAGCCGACGATGAAGGCGGCCAGGGTGATGAACACCGGGGTGTGGCCCGCGCCCGTGGCGTAGAGGGTGCCGGAGGCGCAGGCCCCACCGAGCTGCATGCCGATCCCGAACAGCACGGAGCCCACGAACAGCCCCAGGGTGATCGGTGCGACGTAGCCGGCGGTCTCCACGCCGAACAGCCCGATCCCCCCGGCCAGGATCGGTGCGAACAGCACGGCAGCGGTGCCCAGGGCCAGGGTGTGGGCCTGGAGCCCACGGCCCTGGCCGACACCGACCAACTGGCGCCACGCCGAGGTGAAGCCGAACCGGGCGTGGTAGAGGGTGACCCCGAGCCCGAGCCCAGTGGCGAACAGCAGGGCACGGTCGACGCCGTAGCGCTGGAACAGGTACCAGGCCAGTGCGAGGGCCCCGAGCCCACCCAGCAGCGCAGGCGTGCGCTCGACCGGGCCGAGGCTCGTCGCGCCGGTCGCGGGGCGATCGGCATCGGGGGAGTGGCGCAGGGTGGGGGTGGAGGACATCGTCTCGCTCGTGGTCGGGGGTGGTGGGGCGCGGGGGACGGAGTGGGGTCTCTGCCCGCGGTGGCGGACCGTACGCAGCGCCCCGGGCGCCTCCCCGCCGGGCAGTGGGAACGGTGCGAACGCGTCGGCGCCCCTAGCCTGGCCGCGGACCACGAGCCGCCACCTCGACCTCGGAGCCGGGTGCCATGCACAGCGACCAGGGCAACGACCTGCACGTCACGAGGTCCGTGGACCAGCCACTGGTCCCGCGGCTGCGCCGCTTCGGAACCACGATCTTCAGCGAGATGACCGCGCTGGCCCAGGCCCACGACGCCGTCAACCTCGGGCAGGGTTTCCCCGACGAGGACCCACCCGCGGCCGTGCTCGCGGCGGCGCACGCGGCCCTGGACGCGGGCCACAACCAGTACGCGCCCGGCCCCGGCGTGCCGGTGCTGCGCGCGGCGATCGCCGCGCACCTGCGGGACCGCTACGGCCTGCGCTACGACCCCGACACGGAGGTGACCGTCACCTTCGGGGCCACCGAGGCGGTCGCGGCGAGCCTGCTCGCGCTGTGCGAGCCCGGCGACGAGGTGGTGGTCCTCGAGCCGACCTACGACGCCTACACCGCCGCGATCGCCATGGCCGGGGCACGGGAGGTCCGCGTGCCGCTGTCCCCACCCGAGGTGGAGGGGGAGGTCGCCGGGGCGGACGGTGGCGCCCTCGAGCGCCCAGGCTGGCACCTCGACGTCGACCGGGTCGCGGCGGCCATCACCCCCCGCACCCGGGTGCTGCTGTGCAACTCGCCCCACAACCCGACGGGGGCGGTGCTCACCACCGCGGAGCTGGACGCCATCGCCCGGCTGTGCGTCGACCACGACCTCATCGCCGTCACCGATGAGGTGTACGAGCA
>SKTN01000336.1 GCA_007117945.1 Nitriliruptoraceae bacterium
ACCACTCGCCGACCGACCTCAAGTTCGCCGGCATCGAGCCGGGTACCAACAAGCTGCAGATCGGGTTCCGTGACGCCACGGGTTGGCACGTGCTGGCGGAGGGCAACCTGCAACTGCTGGCCAACCGGGACTACGAACTGCTGGTCATCGTCGATCACCAGGTCGTCACCCTCGTGGTCGACGGCACCACCTGGATCTCCTACGAGTTCGAGAGCCCACTGGTCGATCCGGACGACCCGTTCAGCAACGTCCAGGACCCACTCACCGACGGCATGATCGGTATCGGCGCCGACGGCGCGGTGGCGCGCCTCAACGCCATGACGCTCCAGGTGCTCGCACCGCTGCTCACCTACACCGCGACCGACCGGTTCGATGTCGCGCCCCCGCATGAGCTGCAGGCCGGAACGTGGCGCTTCGATGCCGAGGCGGGCTACCTCGGTACCGCCGACGATGGCGAGGGTGCGCTCAGCGTGGCGCACGCGATGGCGCTCGAGCCCGCCGCCATCCTGCTGCTGGAGACGGAACTGCGCACCGCTGGGGTCGCCGGTCTCGCCTTCGACCAGGACCCCGAGGGCCGGTTCAAGTTCGTCGCCCTGGACGTACCGGGCGACCGCGTGGTGGTCGGCTACCGCATCGACAGTGGCTGGTACGAGGTGGCGGGCACCGACCTGTCGCTGTCTGCCGACACGACCTACACGCTCCACCTCCACCTCGAGGGCAACAGGGTCCGGGTCCTGGTCGGTGACGTCGAGGTGCTCGCCCACGCCTTCCACACGCTGCTGCATGAGGGCCGGTTCGGGTTGTTGACCGTCGAGGGCACCGCCGGCTTCGACTCGCTGATGGTCGCCACCGACGATCCCAGCTTCGAGCCGCCGCTGCCGGTGGTAACGATCTCCGACATCGCCGTGCTCGAGGGCGACGAGGGCAGCACCACCCACCTCGTGCCGGTCGAGCTGTCGCGTGCCTGGGACGAGACCGTCACCGTGGCCTTCTCGACCCGGGACGGCACCGCCACCGCAGGTGAGGATTACGAGGCCACCTCGGGTCTCCTCGAGTTCGCCCCGGGCGTGACACGCCAGTACGTCGCCGTCGTCATCTACGGCGACACGATCCCCGAGCCGGACGAGACCTTCACGATCGTGCTGTCCGACCCCGTCAACGCCCTGCTCGGTCGTGCCGTCGGCACCGTCACGATCGTCAACGACGACTTCCTCAGCTCGGTCGGTGTCGAGGCCACGGATCCCGTGGCCTCCAAGGCCGGGCCGGAGTCGGGCGAGTTCACCCTCACCCGGGTAGGCGACGTGGACGGGGCACTGGAGGTCCGGCTCGAGTGGTCCGGCAGCGCGGTGTTCGGCCTGCACTACACCGTCGAGGTGATCGGCGGCACCCTCAACAGCACGGGCAGCCGACTGACCATGGACGCTGGCGTCAGCGCCGCGGTGCTGACCGTCACACCCGTCGTCGACGGTCAGGCCACGGGGAGCACGGAGGTGGAGCTGACGGTGCTCGCCGACGCCGCCTACGAGGTCGGTGACCCGGCGAGTGACACGATCACGATCCACGATGACGTCGACCTGCCCCACGTGTCCATCGACGACGCCGCTTTCGTGGTCACCGGTCGGGCCGGCTGGCTGGACGTCAGGGTGTGGCTGGACGCTCCCGCCGACGGGACGGTGACCGTACGAGCCGTCAGCTCCGACGGTACGGGCGCGAGCGGGGCCCAGGCAGGCGTGGACTACCGGGCGGTGGACACCACCGTGACCTTCGCGGAGGGACAGGAGCTGGCCACGATCCGTGTCCGCATCCTTCGCGATGCCCGTGCCGGTCGCACCTTCACGATCTCCCTGGAGCAGCCGAGCGGCGCGGTCGTCGGCAGGGGCGTCGCGACCATCAGCCTCGTGACCAGCGACAGCCAAGCCCTCACCGCTGCACGGTCGCCGGAGGAGCCCTCCCTCGAGGAGGCGACCCTCACCCAGGACGATCTCGAGGCGGTGCTCGCCCTCGCGGTCGCCGCCTGGCGCGAGGCGGTCGGCGAGCATCCGGCGCTGGACGAGGTCACCGTGTCGCTCTCCTCCGACCTCGGTGGGCTCACCCTGGCCGAGACCCACGGGACGCACATCGTCGTCGACGCGCAGGCGGCAGGCTGGGGCTGGTACGTCGATCTCGAGCCGTGGAGCAACGACGGCTTCACCCAGGGGACCGGCGGTGATCTGCACGCGACGGCGGGCAGCGCGGCCGAGGGGCGGATGGACCTGTGGAGCGTGCTCCTGCACGAGCTGGGCCACGTCGTGGGGATCGAGCACGGTGAGCTCGCGCCCGGGAGCACCCTCGGACGCATCATGGACGACACCCTCGATGCCGGTGTGCGCAGGACCTTCGCCAGCGTCGGTAGCCGGCCCGGTCCCACCCGTGGGCGTGAGGAGGGACGACCGCCGGCCCGATCGGGGGGTCACGGGCTCTGGATCGCGATCTAGTGGCGGTGTCGGGCGACCGACGAGACGATGCCGGCTAGTCTCCGGCGATGCGCTGCACCGCTCGCTCCGGGGTTCCTGCTCGCCTCATGGCGCTGGCTGCCGTGATGCTGCTCGCCGGCTGTGATGACGCGCCTGCCGAGGACCCGGCCGCCCAGCAGCAAGCGCGCTGCGACGAGGTGGTCGCCGGACTCGTCGACGACATCCAGGTCTACGTGGACGGGTTCGAACAGGTGCAGGTCGTCGACTACGCCACCGGTGCGGGTCTCCCCGACGCCGCGGGGGTCGAGGTGGCCATCGAGCGGCGGCAGCGGAGCCTGTCGCAGCTGGGGTGCGATCCCCCGAGCACGCAGCGTGCCCTCGCCGCGGAGCTCGGTCGTCTGCGATCGGAGGGCGCTATCGCCCAGGCCGTGGGTGAGGCCATGCGGGTCGGGGTACTCGGTGGGCGGGCCGATCAGCCCCGCGAGATCGAGGTGGGCGTGGACGACGACCTCGCCGCGCTCGCGGTGACCGCGCCTGCCGGCTCGACCCTTCGCCTCGCGCCGGGTCAGCACCAGACGAGTGAGCCGATCATCGTCGCGACCCCCCTGCGGATCCTCGGTGCCGGCCCGGGTCGGACCGAGTTCGTGTCCGACGCTGGCGAGTCGGCGCTGGTCGCCCTCGAGGGGGCGGACCTGGTCCTCAGGGGACTGTCCGTCGATCACACCAGCTCGGACGGTGCGGCGGCGCTGGTGGTCCGTGCGGTGCGGTACCTGCTCGAGGACCTCGACGTCCGGGGTCCGCGCGGGACGGAGGAGGACATCGGTGGCGTGGGCATCCTGCTGGAGCAGGACGTGGTGGGTCCGATCGCCCCGCGGGAGCGCCTGCAGGAGCCGAGGGGACAGCGTGTGGTGCAGGTCACGGTCCGCGACAGCGGTGGGCCGGGCGTGCTCGTGACCGGGCTGGCTTCACCCACCCTCGAAGAGGTCGAGATCGTCGACAACGGTGTGTGCGGCGTGTGCCTGGTCGGTCGCTCGGCGGCACAGTTGCGCGACAGCGTCGTCACCGGCAACACCACGGGCGTGCTGGTCAGCGACACGGCGCGGCCACAGGTGCTCGACAGCCAGGTGAGCGACAACGACGAGGACGGGCTGCTGTTCGACGGGCGGGCCGCGGGCCGCATCATCGGCAACGAGATCACGGGCAACGCCCTGCGTGGTGTGACCGTCACCGGGGACGCGTCACCCCAGCTCGAGGGCAACCTCCTGGCGGCCAACGGGGAGGTTGGTGTCGCGGTGCTCGGCGCTGCCCGAACGCGCTTGGACGGCGAGATCGTCCGCGAGCACGCCATCGGCATCTTCGCCGACGACCAGGCGGAGGTGGTGCTGCGCGGTGTCCTCGTCGAGGGGGCTGGCGATGCCGGCATCATCCTGGCAGGCCAGAGCTCCGGACGCATCGAGGCCTCGACGGTGGAGGGGCGCTCCCAGGGCATCGAGGTGCGGGGCTCCGCACGGGTGCGGCTGACCGACAACCAGGTCACCGGACAGCAGGAGGTGAGCCTGCTGCTGCGTGACGAGGGGGTCATGGAGGGCCGAGGCAACACCTGTGCCAGCCCTGGCGCCGCCCTGCTCGTGCTGGACGAGGCCCGCAGCGAACTCGACGGGGATGGCTGTCCGCCGGCCCAGCCGGCGTCCTGAGCGGCGAGGTCGTCGTCGTTCGCGTCGCCGTGTGCCAGGATGCGCCTCATGAGCGCCTGGACCGGGGTCGATGCCGATGCCGTGCTGACCGTCGCCGAGGTCGCGACGGTCCTCGACCGCACGCCCCAGGCGGTCCGCGACCTGATCGCCGCCGGCACCCTGCCTGCGCATCGGATCGGCCGTGCCTTCGTCGTGTCCCGCACCGAGGTGGAGCGTCTCCAGCGCCTCCCTCGCCCGCCCGGCCGGCCGTGGAGCCCCGCAGCAGCGTGGGAGCTGCTGCGCGTCCTCAACGACCAGAGCGTGCAGGAGCTGTCCACCGCACGGCGCCGCCAGCTCTGCGAACGCGACGTGCGGGAGCTGGCGGCCCGCCTCGAGGTCCGTGCCTGGCGTGCCCCGTTCACCATCACCGACCGGCAGTGGCGACGCCTCCTCGATGACGAGCTGATCGTGCCCTCGGGCGACCGCCTCGCCGCCACCACCGACGCCTACGTCGCGGCCACGGACCTGCCGGCGGTGCAGCAGCGCTACGCCCTGGCGGCAGACGCCGCTGCCGGCGCGGGGGTGCTTCGGGTCGTTCCCGCAGGGGTGCCCCCAGCGCTGGTCCCACGCCGGCCCCGGGCCGGCGCTGCAGCCGCCGCGCTCGACGCCACCGAGGCCCCCGACGCCGACC
>SKTN01000356.1 GCA_007117945.1 Nitriliruptoraceae bacterium
AGCTTGACGAAGGTGTTCCACACCCCGGTCAGCGTCGCGGCCACGGCGATGGACCGGCCCGCGTGGCCGAAGGACCGCAGCACCGTGTAGGTCACACCGACGCCCACAACGGCCCCGGCCGGCAGGGTGTTGGCCAAGGCGGTGGACAGCTGCCCGGCAACGAAGGCCTTGCCCATCGACAACCCCGGCAGCGCCGACATCATCACGAACTGGTAGGTCGCGATGTTCCAGGCAGCGCCGAGCAGCAGGACCAGCAGCCACCCCGTGGAGAGGTCCTGGAGCACCGCCCAGACCTCGGAGAGGTCGGCCAACTGCGGCAGCACCCCGAGCAGCAGCGCCGCCGCCACCACCACGGAGAGCACCACGCGGACAGGACGGGTCCTGCGGCCCGCAGCCGGTGCCGCGCCACCGGTGGCAGCGCCGTCGTCGCCGGGCGGCGTGCTCGGCTCCTGCGGGTCGGCCCCTGGCATGGTGACGTCCGGTCCTAGTCGCGCGCGCCCTCCGGACCCACCATCCAACCACGTGGCTGGCGCGACCCGCACCGGCCTGCTGACGACGGCACGGTGCGATGACCGCGGATCCGACGCTCCTGCTGCTCGAGGCCGGCAACGGCGACGCTGCAGCCGTCCAGGCCTGCCTGGACCAGGTCGTGCCACGACACGGCGGCCGGCAGGTCGGCACCGTCGGGGGCTACCTCGCAGCGCGCTTCCCCTCAGCAGGCGGCGCTGCCGCTGCCGCCGGCGCGGTGCTGCGGGAGCACGGCCAGGACGTGCGGGCGGCGCTGTGCACCGGGGACGACCCCGCCGTGGACGACCCGGAGCGCCTGCTGTCCGGGGTCCGCTCCGGCACGGTGACCGTGACCTGCGACACCGCAGCGCGCCTGGACGGCGGACCCACGGACACCCTGGTGGGCTTCGACCCCGAACACGATGACGACCAGGCGATCGAGCAGGTGCTGGCGGACGTCGCACGCAGCCGCGAGGTGCGCATCGGCGGCCTGCGGTTCACCGGCCGACGCCGTCGCCCCTCGGGTGAAGCTGCCCCGCTGCCCCGGGAGCTACGACTCGGTGGCCGCCTCGCGCTGCTCGGGGTCGTGGCCGTCACGACGGTCTGGATCAGCCTGTTCGTCTTCCCGGCGTCCGTGCTGTGGTGGCAACGGACCGACCAGGCCCTCCTGGAGTGGGTCGTGGCCCTGCGCACCGACCTGGTGACCTCCGTGGCGACGGTGACGGGTGCGCTCGGATCGCCGTGGGTGTGGCGACCCCTGCGCTACGGCGTGCTGCTCCTGCTGGTAGCGCTGCGGCGGTGGCGGCACCTGCTGGTGGTGCTGCTCGCACTGTTCCTGGTCGAGACCCTGGTGGAGGCCATCAGCCAGGCGATCGGTCGGCCCCGGCCCCTGGTGCCGATCCTCACCCACTGGGAGGGCTTCGCCCACCCCTCGGCACCGGTGGCCAGCCTCGCGGTGACCCTCGCCATCGTCGCCTTCATGGTGCTGCGACCCGGGTGGGGACGCCACCTGTGGATCGTCGCCTCCACCGGCGCGGTGGCGGCGTTGATCGCGGCCCGGGTCTACCTCGGCGCCGATCACCTCACCGATGGCGTCGTCGCTGCGGTGCTGGGCGTCACCGTGCCGCTGGTCGCCTTCCGGTTCCTGGCACCGGAGCGGGTGTTCCCGGTGACCTTCCGCCGGCGCCGCGGCGCCCACCTGGAGATCGATGAACGGCGTCGGACGGCGATCGCCCAGGCGGTGTCCGACCAACTGGGGCTCGAGGTCATCGACATCGAGCCCTTCGGCCTCGAGGCCTCGGGGGGTTCCACACCGCTGCGCCTGACCGTGGCGGGCGACCGGGACACCCACCTGTTCGCCAAGCTCTACTCGACCAGCCACCTGCGTGCCGACCGGTGGTACAAGGTGGCGCGCACGATCCTGTACGGGTCGCTCGAGGACGAGCTGCGCCACCCCTCGGTCCGCAGGCTGGTGGAGCGCGAGGACTACCTGCTACTGACCATGCGCAAGGCCGGTATCCCGTGCCCGCGCCCCTACGGCGTGGTGGAGATCACCCCCGAGCGTGAGTACCTGACCGTCACGGAGTTCCTCCACGACGCGCAGGAGATCAGCCAGGCGGAGGTCGACGAGCGCATCATCGACGAGGGCCTGGCCGTGATCCGGCGGCTGTGGGACGCGGGCCTGGCACACCGCGACATCAAGCCGGGCAACGTGCTGATCCTGCACGGCCACGTCCGGATCGTGGACGTGGCGTTCGCCATGATCCGCCCCAGCCCGTGGCGTCAGGCGGTCGACCTGGCCAACATGATGCTGATCCTCGCGCTGCGGACCTCACCTGACCAGGTCTACGAGCGGGCACTGCGCGTCTTCGCCCCCGAGGACATCGCGGAGGCCTTCGCCGCGACCCGCAGCGTGACCATCCCCTCGGAGTCACGCTCCTCGCTGCGGCTCCTGGCCCGATCCCAGGGCATCGACCTGGTGAAACGTTTCGAGCACCTCAGCCCGCCGAGGGACCGGATCTCGATCCAACGATGGAGCCGACGGCGGGTGGGTGTCACCGTCGGCGCCCTCCTGGCACTGCTGGTGCTCCTGCCACTGCTGCTCCAGAACCTGCTGGGTGGGGGGTTCCTGTGACGCCGCGGTCGACCACCTCCAGACGCCGACACGCGCGGCGGCGGCCACTGCTGCTCCTGGTCCTGCTGGCCCTGGCGCTGAGCGGCTGCCGGCCGGTGGGACCAGGGACCCCCACCTGCGGCGAGTTCGAGGTGGTAGGCGGCGGGCAGGACCTGGGGATCATGGTCGCCCGCCCGTCGGGAGAGGCCACTGCCCTCAACACCGCGGAGCTGCTGCAGCTCCAGGCGGTCCCCGCCGCCGACTGGGGGGTGTGCGTCGAGGAACTGCCGGCGGGCTGGAGCACCGGCCTGCTGTCCGCGCAGCGTGGTCGCGCCGAGCTGCAGGTGGCCGACCCGGCCCTGGGGCTGCCGTTCCTCACGGCGACGGTCACCGACGCCTGCGAGGTGCCCGAGCGCGCCAAGCCCGTCGCCGCGGCAGGCGACGGTCCACCCCGCTTCGTCGAGGTCCACGACGTGACCGGTGGGATCGAGCTGGCGGTCGTGCCCGTCGCCGGACGCCACCAGGAGGCGGCCATGACCATCACCGCGACCCTGACCGAGCGCGAGGTCCGGGGCACACCGCTGCGGGTCACCCTGGCCGCGGACACCGAGGAGGTCACCGTCCGCATCGACCGGGCGTTGGAGGCCGGCGCCAACGTGCTGGTCGTCGACGACGACTACCTGCGTCGCGGTGAGGTCGAGCTGCGCTCCCCCGACCGGACCCCGGCCCTCGTGGCGCCGCTGGGCCGCATCCTCTCCGAGCTCGGGGACCGCTCCGAGCCGCAGGTCTACGACGCCACGTGGTGGCACCCATCCCCGACCTCCTGCGTCACCTACCGGATCACGGCCCGCGGGGCGGGAGCCCTCGAGCTCCCCGACCAGCTCGACGAGGCCATCGGCTTCCTCCCCCTGGGCCAGCTGCGCGACCACCTCGAGGACGCCGGGTACGACCTGGCAGCGACCCCATGACCCGGGTGCCCGCCGGTTCCGCCCTCGCCGAACGACCGGGGCGCCTCATCGGTGCGGCGGCGGTGACGTGGCTGCTGGTGCTGACCGGCCTGGTGCTCACGCTCAGCCCACCAGTGACCCGCGCCGTCGTCGCGCTCGACGAGGTCGTCCGGGAGCTGATGGTCGCGGGCGAGCAGCCGTGGCTGGTGCGGATCGCGGAGGCGATGGCGGTCGCCGGCGGGGTGTGGGTCACCGCACCGCTGCGGGTGCTGGTCGGGGTGTGGCTGTTCGCCCGCCGCTGGTGGTGGCGCTTCGGTGCGTGGCTCGGCTCGATCGCGCTCAGCGAGGTGGTGGTGACCGCGCTGAAGGAGGGCTACGGCCGTGGCCGGCCACCGGCCGCCCTCGAGGTCACCCGGTCGGACGCCTTCCCGTCGGGACACACCGCCGCGACCGCCGTGACGGTCGCGACCCTGCTCCTGCTGTGCCTGCCACCCGGCACGAGCCGCCGTCGGTGGGGTTGGGCAGCAGGAGCCCTCGTCGCGGTGATGGCGGTGTCCCGGGTGTACCTCAGGGTCCACTGGCTGTCCGACGTGGTCATGGGCGCGGGGATCGGTGTCGCGGCGGCGCTCACCGCGGTCGGCCTCGCAGCCCTCGGCCAGCGCTGGCGGCAGCGCGCCGGTCCGGCGGGGTAGCCCCGGACGGGGTGGCCCCCACCTGCGGAGCTCACCGCCCGGAGGCGGCTCCTGCAGCCCCGGCGAAGGTGGCGATCATCGCCGCCTGGGTCGCACTGATGACGGCCCTGGTGGCACCGGCGACGGGGGAGGCCTCGGCCAGCTCCTCCGCGCGGCGCCGGGCGTCGGGGTTCCGGGCCCGCAGCAGGAGGTCCTCGGCGAGCAGTCGGTCATCGGTGGGCACGGTCGGTCTCACTCCCCGGTGTCAGCCGTCGTCGTGGTGGGTGGTCGCCCCGTCCTGGTCCCCGTCTGGTGGCCGGCGCCGCAGCCTCCCCGACCGGCGGGCGGCGTCGGCGAGGACCGCCTCGATCTGGGCGTTGACCGAGCGGAACTCATCCGCGGCCCAGGCCTCGTACACCTCGTAGAGCTCCGGTGAGATCCGCAGCGGGAACTGCTTGCGCTCGCGGGCCAT
>SKTN01000190.1 GCA_007117945.1 Nitriliruptoraceae bacterium
CGGCGAAGGCCGCACGGGCCTGGCGCAGGGCGTGGTCCTCGGCGGCGCGGTTGGCCGCCGTGTGGGCGCTGAGGGGGTGGGTCAGCGCGGGCGTGTCGATCCGAGGCCAGTCGAAGGTGGGGAACCGCGCCGTCTTGACGGGGTCGGTGTTGGTCAGGCTCATCGTGTAGCCCGTCCGCCCGTGGAAGGCCCCCGTCAGGTGCAGGATCCGGGAGCCGATCACCGGGTCGCGGCCCTCGGCCTCGTTGCGCCGGCTCTTCCAGTCGAAGGCGGTCTTCAGGGCGTTCTCCACCGCCAGCCCGCCGCCCTCGATGAGGAACAGGTACGGCAGGCGCGGATCGCCCAGCACCTGCTGGAAGGCAGCCACGAAGGCGCCGAGCTCCGGGGTGTAGACGTCGGAGTTCGAGGGTTTGTGGGTGGCGGCGCGTGCCAGGCGGGCCTGTACCTCGGGGGTGCGCAGCGCGGGGTGGTTCATCCCCAGGGCGTTGGAGGCGAAGAAGGTGAACAGATCGAGGTAGGCCTCGCCGGTGCGGGCGTCCACCAGGTGCGAGCCATGGCTGCGGTCGAGGTCGAGGACGAAGTCGTAGCCGTCGACCAGCAGGTGGCGACTGAGCTGGGCCAGCAGCGCACGCTCCGGGTCGGTCTCCAGTTCCACGCTCAGCTGCATCGAAGCCCCTCCTGTGCCATCCGCTGCACGCTAGAGGCCCTCCCCCGGGGGCGTGACCGTGCGCCGCGATGACGACCGATAGGCGCACGGTGCCGGGGTGGCGTCGGACTAGCCTGCCGGTCCCCGTCCGCCACCTCGGCGTCACCTGGGCGTCGTCGATCGGAACGCGACCGTGCGCATCGCCGTCACCGGCTCCATCGCCACCGACTACCTCATGACCTTCCCGGGACGCTTCTCCGAGCAGCTGGTGGCCGACCAGCTCGACCGGGTCTCGCTCAGCTTCCTGGTGGACGAGCTGGAGGTGCGCCGAGGCGGGGTGGCGGCCAACATCGCCTTCGGCCTGGCGCAGCTCGGGCTCAACCCGCTACTGGTGGGTGCTGTGGGCGAGGACTTCGACACCGACTACCGGGCGTGGCTGCGCCGGCACGGGGTGGACACCTCCGGGGTGCACGTCTCCGAGCTGCGCCACACCGCCCGGTTCCTGTGCACGACGGACCGTGACCAGGCCCAGATGGCCAGCTTCTACACCGGTGCGATGGAGGAGGCCCGCTTCATCGAGCTGGCGCCCCTGGCGGACCGTCACGGCAACCTCGACCTGGTCGTGATCTCCCCCAACGACCCCGAGGCGATGCTGCGCCACACCACCGAGTGCCGCCAGCTCGGGATGCCCTTCATGGCCGACCCCGGCCAGCAGCTGGCCCGGATGGAGGGCCCACAGGTGCGCAAGCTCGTGGACCGGGCCACCTACCTCATCACCAACGGCTACGAGAAGGCCCTGTTGGAGACCAAGACGGGCTGGTCCGACGCGGAGGTGCTCTCGCGTGTGGGCACCCGCATCACCACGCTCGGACCCGACGGCTCCGTGATCGAGTCGCAGGACGGCACCCGCATCGAGGTGCCGGCGGCCCCGGAGCAGCGCCGGGAGGACCCCACGGGGGTCGGTGACGCCTTCCGCGCCGGGTTCCTGGCCGGCCTCGCCTGGCGGCTGTCCCTGCAGCGCTGTGCGGAGCTCGGCTCCCTGGTCGCGACCTACGTGCTCGAGCACATCGGCACCCAGGAGTACGACCTCGAGCGCGAGGAGGTGCTGGCCCGGCTGGGTGGGGTGTACGGACAGCAGGCCGCCGACGAGGTGGCCGCGCACCTGCCGGACTGACGCGGGCGGACCGCTCCAGCTGCACGGTGCTGGAGCCGATACCTCCCCCATGCAGCTTCCCAGTGTCGACGTCCACGCCGCCTTCTGGCGCGACCACGACCGCTCCGGCGTGCTCGTGTCCGCCGGCGGTGGTGGCCTCGTGGTCCTCTACGCGTTGGCGACCTGGGGTCAGAGCGGGCGCGAGTGGCTGCTGGTCCTCGGCCTGCTCGTCCTGCTGGCGGTGCCTCCCCTGCTGCTCCTGCTCCCCGAGGACACCGGGGTCCGCGCCCGTTGGCGCGGGCCCTTCTACTACAGCCTCGAGGTGGTCGGCATCGGGGTGGTCACCACCCTGGTGTGGCTGGACGGTGGGCTCGGCAGCCCCCTGACGATCCTCTACCTGCTGCTGCTGGTCCACGGGATCGCGGTCTACCCCACGCGGGTGGCCGTGGTCATGACCGCGCTGGTGCTGGTCGGCTACCTGGGCCTGGCCCTGGCCGGTGGTGTGGACGTCGGTCGGGCGGGGGCGGCAGCAGGCGCGATCCTGCTGACCGCGGGCGTGTCGGTGCTCGCCGCGCGCAGCCACATCACCCTCCAGCAGCACCAGGCACGGGTCCAGGACCTGCTGCGCGTGCAGGCCCGCACCGACGGGCTGACCGGAGCGCTGAACCGCCAGGGGATGGCTGAGGCCCTCGTGGCGCGGCTCGCCGCCACCGACGCCACCTCCCCCACCTCCGTCCTGGCCGTCGACCTCGATGGGTTCAAGGCGCTCAACGACGACGCCGGCCACCTGGTGGGCGACCGCGTCCTCCAGCAGGTGGTCGCCACCCTGCAGGGCGCGTCCCGTGCGGGGGACCTGGTGGGCCGTCCCGGCGGCGATGAGCTGCTCCTGCTCCTGCCCGAGGCCGGTGCGGCGGTGGCGGAGCAGGTCGCCGTGCGCATCCACGACCAGCTGCGCCAGGACGGCGCGCCGGTGACGGTGAGCATCGGCATCGCGACCGCCACCGGCCGCGAGGACGCAGAGGCGATCCTCGGCCGCGCCGACCGCGCCCTGTACGCCGCCAAGCGGGCCGGGGGCGGGCGTACCTGCGGTGGGCTGGTCGCCGCCTGAGCGGCCGTGCGGGGTCCTGCGCGCCGGCGACGGCGACGCTCAGCCCGGCAGGCGCTCCACGATGTGGTCCACGCAGGCGGTGTAGGCCTCGAGATCGGCGGCCTCCACGGCGGGGAACATGCCCACCCGGAGCTGGTTGCGGCCGAGCTTGCGGTAGGGCTCGGTGTCGAGGATGCCGTTGGCGCGCAGCACCGCGGTGACCTGCTCGCCGGGGACCGCGTCGTCGAGGTCGATCGTGGCCACCACCAGGGAACGGGCATCCGGCTCGGTCACGAAGGGCGCGGCCCAGGAGCGGGCCTCAGCCCAGCCGTACAACCGGTCGGCCTTGGCCCGCTGGGCCGCGACCACCGCGTCGAGGTCGCCGAAGGTGGCCAGCATCCAGTCCACCTGCTCCGCGGCGAGGAACACCGTGGACACCGAGGGGGTGTTGTAGGTCTGGTGCTTGCGGCTGTTGTCCAGGGCCGTGGCCAGGTCCAGGAAGGTGGGGATGTAGCGGCCCGAGGCGCTGATCGCCCCGATGCGGTCCACGGCCTTCGGTGACAGCAGCGCCACGGTCAGCCCGCCCTCGGCGGCGAACCCCTTCTGGAGGCTGAAGTAGTACACGTCGGTGGCCCTGATGTCGACGGGCAGCCCACCCGCACCGGAGGTGGCGTCCACCAGGACCAGGGCGTCGTCCACGCGTTCGGGGTGCTGCATGACCCCCGTGGAGGTCTCGTTGTGGGTGAAGGCCTGCACGTCACAGCCGGGCGCTGGGCTCGCCGTGGGGCGGGTGCCCGGCTCCGCGGTGACCACGTCGGGGTCCTCGAGCCACGGTGCGGCGGCGGTGGCGGCGGCGAACTTGCCGCTGAACTCCCCGAAGGCGTAGTGGCGTGCGCGCTGGTCCACCAGGGCGAAGGCGGCGGACTCCCAGAAGGCCGTCGCACCGCCCAGGGTGACCAGGACCTCGTAGCCCTCGGGCAGCCCGAACAGGGTGGCCAGGCCCTCCTGGAGGCGCTGCACCTCGGCACGGACCCGCGGCTGGCGGTGGGAGGTGCCGAGCAGTTCGTCAGCCACCTCGGCGAGGCGCTGGACGGCCTCCGGGCGCACCTTGCTGGGTCCACAGCCGAAACGGCCGTCAGCGGGCAGGAGATCGGCGGGCAGCTCGAGGGGGGCGGTGGACACGGTGGGCCTCGCAGGGGGTCGGGAGGGACGTCGGGCCGCCGCCGGGCGACGTCGGTCCGCAGGGGCCAGTGAACACCCCCACCCCGGGAGCTGCCACGGGACCCTGTGCACCGTGTCGAGGGGTCACACGGCCCGGATGTCGCCGCGGGTGGCACGTACTGGGGTCCCGGAGCGCGGGCAGCAGCGACACGCGAAGGACCATCGGTCCCGCACTCAGGACCTTCGCCATCTCACGTTGTGTGAGACCAACTCTACGTTGAGTAGTGGCGCCGAGGTTTGTAGGCGCCCTTCCCGCGTGACGTCGATCGCGCCTGCGGCGATCAGCACGCCCATCGCCCGACCCTCGAGTGAGCTGCCCATGTCCACACGTACCGAAGAGGACCTCCTCGGCCCTCGCGAGATCCCTTCCGCGGCGTACTACGGCATCCACACCCTGCGTGCCACCGAGAACTTCCGCATCAGTCCCACGACGATCAACGATCTGCCGCAGCTGATCCGCGCCATGGTGGAGGTGAAGAAAGCCTCTGCCCTGGCGAACCGCGATCTGCACGTGCTCCCCGCCGATATCGCGAACGTGATCGTCAGGGCGTGCAACCTGATGCTGGACGAGGGGCGCTGCATGGACCAGTTCCCCGTGGACG
>SKTN01000108.1 GCA_007117945.1 Nitriliruptoraceae bacterium
GCGACGATCGCGGCGATGGTCCACTGCCCGGCGGTCAGCGGTGCGGTGTCGAGGAGTTGCCCGACCACCCCGACGTGGACGGCGAGGACCTGCAAGCCGACCACGGTGGCGAGTGCGGCCCACAACGAGCGATTGGTGAAGGTGTGGCGGGAGCACACGCTGGCGGTCTCCGAGCGGGCGTTGAGCGCGCTGCCGACCTGGAACAGCACGAAGGTCGTGAAGGCCCAGCTGATGGCCACGGCCGACGGCTGTCCGGTCGACCACGCGGTGAGGTAGACGCCGAGGGTGCCGGCAGCCATGACCGACCCGGCCAGCGCGACACGAGCCAACCGGCGAGGATCGAGAAGCTGGCTGGAGGCATCCCGTGGCGGTCGACGCATCGTGTCGTTGCGGGCACGATCGACCCCGAGCGCCAGGGCCGGTGGGCCATCCATGATGATGTTCACCCACAGCAGTTGGATCGGTGTGAACGGCACCGGCAGCCCGACGAACCGGGCGGCGAGGATCACGGCGACGGCGCCGAGGTTGGTGGCCAACTGGAACCGGATGAACGCGATGATGTTGTCGTAGATCGTCCGGCCGCGTACCACCGCCGTCACGATGGTGGTGAAGTCGTCATCGGCCAGGACGAGATCGGCTGCGTCCTTGGTCACCTCGGTGCCCGTGATGCCCATCGCGATGCCGATGTCGGCGTGCTCGAGGGCCGGGGCGTCGTTGACCCCGTCGCCCGTCATGGCGGTGACCTGCCCACGGGACTGCAGCGCGTGGACGATACGGACCTTGTGCTCGGGAGCGACGCGGGCGACGATCCCGATCCGGTCGATCCGCGCCGACAGTTCGGCGTCGTCGAGGGTGTCGAGTTCGCTGCCGGTCACGACCTCCCCATCGATGCCGAGCTCGCCGGCGATCGCCGCGGCGGTCCGTGGGTGATCGCCCGTGATCATCACGACCCGGATCCCTGCACCTTTCGTGGTCGCAACTGCCTCGGCAACCCCGGGGCGGGGCGGGTCCACGATGCCGATGATGGCCTCGAGCGTCAGGTCCTCCACCAGGGCGGCGATGTCAGGTACCGGCCCGGCGAGGGCCGCCTCCCGGCCTGCAGGGATGCGGCGGGTCGCGACGGCCAGGGTGCGGAGCCCGCCGCTGGCGAGCATGTCGATCACCGTGTCGATCCGCTTCCGGGTCGCGCCGTCGAGCTCCTGGTCGCCCTCGGGACCGACCCAGCGCCGGCACCGTCCGAGCAGCACGTCGGGGGCGCCCTTGACCTCGACCACGAGGTCGGCGACGTCGTCGCGGTGCACGACCGCCATCAGCTTGTTCGCCGTATCGAAGGGCAGTTCGGCCAAACGGCGGGGCGTCCGTAACCCCGGCAGGTCCGCTCCTGCCCGCATCGCCAGGGCCAGGAGCGCACCCTCGGTCGGATCCCCGACGAGGCTGCCGTCGCTGATCTCCGCGTCGTTGCACCGCACCATCGCGCCGAGCAGCCGGTCCAGCCCGTCCCGGCCTCCCAACCGCTGGAGCAGCACGGGGTCCAACGCGCCGTTGGTGCCGAGGTGATGGACCTGCCCGCCACGCCACAGCTGCGTCGCCGTCATGACGTTGCGGGTCAGGGTCCCCGTCTTGTCGGTGCAGATCACGTCCGTGGCACCCAAGGTCTCCACGGAAGTGAGACGGCGCACGATCGCGCGGTGTCGGGCCATCGCCGACGCACCCAGAGCCAGCGTCAGCGTCACCACCGCCGGCAGGCCCTCGGGGATGGCCGCCACCGCGAGCGCGATCGCGTCCAGCGCGGCGTCGCCCACCGCCTCGCCACGAGCCAGCGCCAAGGCGAACACCGCCGCGACCGCAGAGGACGCGACCAGGACCAGCCGCCGCCCCAACGTGTCGAGCTGGCGCTGCAGCGGAGTACTACGCGGCGTCGCCGTCGCGATCAGGTCGGCGACGGTCCCGACCTGTGTACGCGTCCCGACGGCGGTCACGATCATCCTTGCACGCCCCCGGGCCACGGTGGTGTGCATCCAGACCACGGTGGCACGCTCAGCGAGCGGTACGTCGACCGACACCGACACCGTGGCGTCCTTGGCCACCGGCGTCGACTCCCCCGTCAGCGACGACTCATCGACCTCCAGGCCGATGCTCTCGACCAGGCGACCGTCGGCCGGGATCCGGTCACCCGCACCCAGCACGGCCACGTCCCCGACCACCAACTCCGCCGCAGGGATCTCCTGGAGACGCCCATCACGCCGCACCTGCGCATGGTTGACGAGAAGTCGTTCGAGTCCATCGACGGACCGTTCCGCCCGACGCTCCTGCACCATGCCCATGGTGATGTTGATCAACAGCACCCCGCCGATCACGACCGCATCGAGCGGCTCGCCCACAACCACCGCAAGGACCGCAGCCAGTCCGAGCACCGCAACGAGCCAACTGCCCAGCTGTGCTACCACGCGTGCCAGCACCGAGGGTCGCGCGGGCCGCGGGAGCACGTTCGTCCCGTAGCGCGCACGGCGCGGCACCACCTCGAACGTGTCGAGACCGGCGACCGGATCGACGTCCGCGGCCTCGACCACCTCGGACACGGCGCTCGCCCATGGGCTCGCCAGCACGGGCGGGTAGGTGACCGGCGAAGTGGCGGGTTCTGCCGTGGAAGGGGACATGAGGGCACTCCGGCGGCACACAGCCTGACCGAAGGTCTCCCCCGCCCGTCACCGGGTCTGGCACCGGACCCACCCTGGGCCGAGATGACGGCACCACACACAACACCTCGGGGTACTCCCCTTCTCCTCACGATCCTACGCCCGGCAGCCGAACGCTGGTCCTGACCCCGGACAGTGGCCGGCCGAACGGACCGACGGTCAGCGCAGCACCCACAACGACACGGCCGCTACCGGCACGACGTACCAGGCGAACCGGTCGATCCCGGCACGGCTCACCAGGCGGACCAGCAACGCGATCGCGAGGTAGCCCGAGACCGCTGCGGCCGTCACCCCCACCGCCAGTTCGATCGGGCTCACCTGCATCGCCGCATCCAGTTCCGGCAGCTCCACCAGTGCCGCACCCGCGATCGCCGGCAGCCCCAACAGGAACGCGAACCGCGTCGCCACGGGACGCGGCAGGCCGACCGCGATCCCGGCGGAGATCGTCAACCCCGAGCGGGACAACCCGGGCAGCAGCGCGAACATCTGGACCACGCCCACCAGCAGCGCCTGCCGCCAGCTGATCCGCCCCATCCCGCCCGCCTCGGCGCCCACCCCACCCGCCACAGCAGCCGCGACGGCACCATCGGCGCGGCGACGGTGCACGCGCTCACCACCGACGAGCACACCGGCGGTCACCAGCAGCAGCCAGGCCGTCGCCGCCGGTGCGGCGAACACCGCCTCGACCGCTTCCCCCAGCGCCAGACCCGCCACCGCGACCGGCAGGCTGGCCACCACCAGCAGCACCGCGAGCCGCCGGTAGAGCGCCGGCTCCTCCGCCGATGGCCGACCGAGCAGCGCGAGGGTGATGCTGCACAGATCACGCCGGTAGTACACGACCAGCGCCGCCAGCGTCCCCAGATGCAGCGCCACATCGAACGCCAGACCATGACGCTCCCAACCCGCGAGCGCCGGCACCAGCACCAGGTGTGCCGACGACGACACCGGGATGAACTCCGTCAATCCCTGCACGACACCCAGCACCAGCGCCTGCACCCACCCCGGAGCACCAGCCAGCATGACCCCTCCTCGCGATGGTGGTGACGGCCCGTGCGGGCTGCCATCGGCTCGTCGACAGCCTGTGTGTCCGCGGACGTGTCGTTCTCCGCCACGTCCTTGTAGCGTGCAATGACCACCAGACGCGACTACCTCCCCGCTGCTGCCGCCGTCTGCGGTCGCTAACGGTGGTCGGGGCCGGCCAGGGCCCGAGCCAGGTCCACCACGGTCCCAGCATGCGCGATGGCGAGCACGTCGTCGCCAGCTCGCAGTCGCAGGCTCCCACGCGTGACGAGTACCTCGTCGTCGCGGATCACCGCCACCAGGGAGCAGGCCGGGGGTAGCTGCAGTTCGGCGAGCGAGCGCCCGTCGGCGGGCGAGCCCGCCGGGACCCGTTCCTCGAGCAGGGTGAGGTCGCCCCGGTGGAGCTTGACGAGGGTCATCACGTCGCCGACGGACATCTCCTCCATGATCAGGCGGGTGAGGATCTCGGCCTGGTCGACCACGATGTCCACGCCCATGGTCTCGTCGAACAACCAGGCGTGGTCGGGATCGATGACCCGGGCGATGGTGCGTGGTACCGCGAACTCGAAGCGGGCGAGGGCGGCGATCACGAGGATCCTCGCGTCGTCGCCGGTGACCGCGGCGACCGCATCGACCGTGCGGATCCCGACGCCCTCGAGCACGGCAGGATCCGTACCGTCCCCAGCGACCACCTCCACTCCGACGACGTCGCTCGAGAGGTCCTCGACCCGTGCAGCCTCCGACTCGACGATGACGACGCGGTGACCGACCTGCTCCAGACGCAGGGCGAGTGCCGCGCCGACACGCCCGCCTCCCACCACCAGTACGACCATGGCCATGGTTGTCCCTCCTAGGTGTGGGCGAGCAGGCGTTCGAGCCGGCCGATAGCCGCGGACGCGACAGCGACGTGGGCGAGGTCGCCGTCGTGCAGCGGTGTTGCGGTGGTCGCGATGGCGGTGCGTCCGTGCCGGGTGA
>SKTN01000365.1 GCA_007117945.1 Nitriliruptoraceae bacterium
CGCCTGATCGACAACGTCGAGCTCGGCGATCGGGGCGACGAGGCACGCCTGCTGGCCGCCACGGGCTGAGGCGGCCCGGCGCTCAGCGCTGCAGCGGCCCCGGTGCGGGGCCCCGCGCCAACCCGCCGGGCTCCAGGGAACGGGTGACGACGGCGCCGGGCTCGATGATGGCGTGGTCGCCGATGCGCAGTCCCGCCAGGATCAGGGCGCCCGCCCCGATCGACACGCAGGTGCCGACGGTCACATCGCCGCCGATCCGGGCACCGGGTGCCACACAGACCAGGTCCTCGAGCACGCTGTCGTGGCCCACCGCCGCACCGTGGCCGATGAGCACGTGCTCCCCGAGGTGGCACAGGGGCGAGACCGCGGCCTGCCAGAAGATCTGGGTGCCGGCGCCGAGCGTGGCCGTCGGTGAGACCACGGCGCTGGGGTCGACCAGGGGTTGCGCCGGCGGGCAGGGCACCCGCGGGGCGAGCTTCTGACGGACCTCGGGCACGCCGACGCCGAAGGTGAACCGCGCATCCGGCGGCACCTCCACGATCGTCCCGCTGACGGCGATCCCGCGCCCGGCGAACCGGGCGGTGTCGACCCGCCGGTCGTCGGCGATCCCCGCCGGGGTCAGGCCGCAGCGCAGCGCCAGGTCGGCGACATCCGACCCGTGACCGCCACCCCCCACGATGTAGAGCATGCGAGGACCCTAGCCGCACGCACACCCCGGCCGTCCATCGCCCCGGTGCCGAGCACGGGCGCGCCACGGCTGGGTCCGTGGCCGGCGGACGGCTGGTGGCTGCCCCGGCAGCGGCCGGGGAGTACGGTCGCCGGACGCCCCCCGTCCCCTGGAGGCCCGTCGTGCTGCTCGCTGTCGACGTGGGGAACTCCACGACGGTGCTCGGGGTGTTCTCCGGTGATCGGCTCCGTCATCGTTGGCTGCTCTCCACCGCGTCGGGGCGGACCATCGACGAGCACGCCCTGCTCGTGTCGGGGCTGCTGGAACGGGTGGGGTTGCAGCTCGGGGCGGACCTCACCGGGGTGGTGGTCGGCTCCGTGGTGCCCACGGTGACCGAGAGCCTGCGGACGCTGTTCCGCCGGGAACTGTCCGGTGATGCCCACCCGATCGTCATCGGTCCGGGGGTCCGTACGGGCCTCCAGATCCGCCACGATCACCCCCAGGACCTCGGTGCCGACCGCATCGCCAACGCCGTGGCGGTCGCGGCCCTCTACGGCGGTCCCGCGGTGGTGGTGGACCTGGGCACGGCCATCAGCGTCGACGCGATCGACGCCTCCGGGGCCTTCGTGGGGGGTGCGATCGCGCCCGGCATCCTCACGGGAGCCGACGCCCTGGCCGCGCGCGCCGCACGTCTGCCCACGGTGGAGCCCGTGGCGCCGGACTCGCCGATCGGGCGGTCCACGACCACGGCGCTGCAGTCGGGCATCATCAACGGCGCCGCGGGGCTGGTGGACGGGCTGGTCAGCCGCATCAGCCTGGAGCTCGGCCAGGGGGTGACCACGGTCGCGACGGGTGGGACGGCGGAGTTGGTGCTGGACCGGTGCGCCACGATCGACCACCACGACCCCGCCCTGACCCTCAAGGGGCTGCGGCTGGTGTGGGAGCGCAACGCCCGCTGAACCGGCCACCTCGGTGTTGCCGGGGTTGCGGGGCTCGCAGGGGCCGCGGCCACGAGTAGCGTTGCCGTGCCCGGGCGGGGCGCACGACCCGTCGTGCGGGCCCAGCCGTCGGCTGCGCAGCCGCCGCGACGACCCACCACCGCGACGACCCACCACCTCGACAAGGACGACCCGTGGAACCGGACCAGCCTGAGGACCAGCGCGAGGACGCCGCCGGCTCCAAGCTCGAGGAGATCATCGCCACCCGCCGCGCGAAGGTCGCCGAGCTGCGCGCGGCCGGGGTGGAGCCCTACCCCGTTCGCTTCGCGCCGACGGCCACCCTGGCGGACATCCGTGCGCGCTACCCCGACCTCGAGCCGCAGACCGACACCGGTGCGCGCTGCACCGTCGCCGGACGCCTCGTGCAGGTCCGACGCCTCGGCAAGCTGACCTTCCTCGTGCTGCGCGAGGACGGGGTGGACCTGCAGCTGTTCTGCCCCCGGGCGGCCCTCGACGAGGCGTCACGCCAGCTGCTCGAACTCCTCGACGTCGGTGACTGGCTCGGCGCGGCGGGCGAGGTGGTGGCGACCAAGACGGGTGAGCTGTCGGTCAAGCCCGCCACCCTCACCCTGCTGTCCAAGGGTCTCAGGCCCCTGCCCGACAAGTGGCACGGCCTGTCCGACACCGAGGCGCGGTTCCGGCAGCGTGAGCTCGACCTGGTGGTCAACGCCGATGCACGGCGGGTCTTCGAGCTGCGCGCACGGGTGCTGGGGGCGCTGCGGGCGGAGATGGAGGAGCGTGGGTTCGTCGAGGTGGAGACCCCGATGCTCCACCCGATCCCCGGAGGTGCCGCGGCGCGGCCCTTCGTCACCCACCACAACGCCCTCGACGCGGACCTGTACCTGCGCATCGCCCCGGAGCTCTACCTCAAGCGGCTGATCGCCGGTGGCCTGCCGCGGGTCTATGAGATCAACCGCAGCTTCCGCAACGAGGGGATGTCCACGCGGCACAACCCCGAGTTCACCATGCTCGAGTCCTACGAGGCCTACGCGGACTACCACGACGTCATGGACCTCACCGAGGCGCTGTTCGCCCGGGCGGCGCAGGCGGCGCTGGGCACCACGGAGCTGACCTACCAGGGGCGGGCGGTGTCCCTGGCGGCGCCCTTCCGACGGGTACCCCTGCTGGAGCTCGTGCGGGAGGCCACGGGCCGTGCCGATCTGCACTACCGCATGGAGCTCGCCGAACTGCGTGGGGTGTGCGAGGCCCACGAGGTGCACTGGGAGGCGCCCTGGGGCGCGGGCAAGCTGGTGCTGGAGCTGTACGAGGCCCTGGTCGAGCACACCCTGTGGGAGCCGACCTTCGTGCTGGACTACCCCGTCGAGGTGTCACCCCTGGCGCGTCGGCACCGCAGCGAGGCGGAGGTCACCGAGCGGTTCGAGTTGATCCTGGTGGGTCGCGAGCACGCCAACGCCTTCTCCGAGCTCATCGACCCCGATGACCAGCGCGGGCGGTTCGAAGCCCAGGCCCGAGCCAAGGCCGCGGGTGACGAGGAGGCGATGGTCGTCGACGAGGCCTACCTGCGGGCCATGGAGCTCGGGCTGCCGCCCACGGGCGGGCTCGGCGTCGGTGTCGACCGCCTGGTGATGCTGCTCGCGGACGTCGCCAACATCCGCGACGTGATCCTGTTCCCCACCCTCAGGCCGCAGCGCGACTGATCACCACCGCTGACCGCGTCCTCGTGGCGCTGTGCGCGCCGACAGCCCCACGGCCGCTGCAGGAGGGGTCCCCCGCCCCTACCGCGTCCATCGCGCGGTAGGGCATCCTCGCGGCTCACCGCTGGTGGGAGGTGGTGGCGATGGGTCGGCGGTGGCACTGGACGCGCCGGAGCGCAGCTGCAGGCAAGGTGCGCGCTCGGCAGGCGCCGCAGCGCCGCTGCCCGGAGGAGGACGAGGCGCGCCTGGTGGACCTGATCGACCTCGCGCGTCCACCTCGCAAGCTCGTGCCCCTGGAGAACCTGCTGCCACCCGAGCCCACCGTCGAGCCGCCGGAGGAGCTCGCACCGGGCCCTCGGACCGGGTAGACGTCCACCGGTCACCGCCCTCTCGGAGCCCACGTGCGCCTCACCGCCTACACCTCCTCCTCCGACGCCGTCGACGAGGGGTACCGGGCGGCGGCCCGTGCCCTTGGCTACCGGATCGGCGAGCGGGGTGACGCCCTGGTCTACGGCGGCACCGACGTCGGGCTGATGGGGGTGCTGGCGGCGGCGACCCGTGAGGCCGGGGGCCACGTCACCGGGGTCCTGCCCCAGCTGATGGCGGAGCGTGGGCTGGCCGATCACGCCTGCGACGAGCTGCTGCTCACCGACGGGATGGGGGACCGCAAGCGGGCGATGTACGAGCGGGCCGATGCCTTCGTCGCGCTGCCCGGGGGGCTCGGGACCCTGGAGGAGCTGCTGGAGGTGTTGACGCTCAAGCAGCTGGGCTACCACGACAAGCCCATCGTGCTGCTCGACGTCGCCGGCTTCTGGCAGCCGCTGCTCGACGTCTTCGCCCACCTGTTCGAGCAGGGCTTCGCCAAGCCGGAGTACGCCGGCCTGTGGCACCTCGCTCCCACCATCGACGACCTGTTCGACCACGTGGACGGCTACCGGCCCTCGGACCTGCCCACCAAGTGGTTCTGAGCCGGGCAGGCCGCCACCCCGCGTCCCTGGGGCGTCCGCCCGGCGAACCCGGCTGGACGTGAGCCGCAGCGACGCAGGTCGGTGACGTCCGATCGCTCCAGGTCACGGGCAGGATCGCCACGCACACGTCACGGTGGGTGTCCTCCCACCGCACCACGGAACAACCCGCACAACCGCGGGAGCGGTGGGCGCCGAACGCCGTACACAGCAGGTTCACCTCGTTCGCCATGGGTTACGCTCGTGCGGGGCGGTAGGTCCGGCCACGGCCGGACGCGGACCTCCTCCACGATCCTGGGACCCCAGCCAGAAAGTCGTCCGCATGTTCGAGCGGTTCACCGACCGGGCCCGACGGGTGGTCGTCCTCGCGCAGGAAGAAGCGAGGATGC
>SKTN01000127.1 GCA_007117945.1 Nitriliruptoraceae bacterium
AGTCGGCGTAGATCGCCGAGGCGCCGTGCTTGCGCGCGTACCGCCAGTACAGCAGAGGGGCGAGCTCGAGGAAGGCCGAGCCCCAGCTGTTCAGCATCACGTCACCGCCCTCGTGGCGGACGATCCAGCGGCGGCCCTGCGGATCGACCACGCGCCGCATGCTTCGGACCGCCTGGTGTTCCTCGTTGGTCAGCCGGCGGCGACGTGAGCCCGGTTCCTGCGGTTCGTAGCGTGGCATGTGCCCTCCGTGTACCGCGGCGCTGGACCGGGACGTTCAGGTGCGGTCGCCTGCAGCATCGCCGCGGTGAGAGCCACGCCGACGTACAGCAAGAGACAGGATGGTGCCGTGCCTGCGCAGCGCAGGCAGTCATCTGCGTAGGGGCGCCACTGCGTGCCATGCCGGACGCCCGTAGCGGACCCTCGGCGTCCCCGAGCTCCCGGTCGGCCGGAACGCTCACGTGAGGCCCTCCGCTCTTGGTTCCCTGTGACCACTGGAGCGGGGGCGCCCGTTCGGTGCCGACGCGTCCTCCGCCACCAGTTGGCGGCCACGCCATCGCGACATGCGCTCCATCCCGACGAGCTCCACGTCCGCGTCCCGCAACGTCTGGATGAAGGCACGGTGGTGCGGCGTCGGGAACAGCGACTGCTGCAGACACCGGACCGTCACGGCGCGTCCCGACACGGGCTCGACCACCGGATGCGCCAGCAGCGACGCGCTCGTGCGCACCTCACGAATCTCGTTCAGCGCGATCGTCACCTCACCGCGCAGCGTCCCCACGGTGATGGTCTGGCCCGTGATCGCCACTGTGAAGCGCCTGCGGAACACCACCGCGACACCGACCAAGCACACCATGAACGAGACAGCGACGAAGACCAAGACGGCGTCGTAGATGATCAACGGGGCGGATGGGAAGACGACATCCACTAGCTCGTGGAGCAGGCCTACGGCGACCGTAAAGACCGGGAAGCACAAGCCAACCACGATCCACGCGAGCAACAGCGCTTGCCAGCGCTGGATGCGCCACCAGAACACGTTCTCCGTCATCTGCAGTCCCTCCGTGGTCTCCTTATGGTGCCGTGCCCGCGATGCGCAGGCAGTCATCTGCGTCTCGGTGCGGCGCGAGCGCCCGGTGATACGGCTCGTCGTCGGCGGACAGTGCTGTTCACGGCCATCGCGCTCCGGCTTCAGGCGGCCACCACGGGCTGTACCCGGCGCCGGTGAGCGCATCGGTCCAACGGCAGTGGAGTCCCGACCAGAGCTGGCCGTGCACGGCCAGCACCACGGCGAACGCTGCGCGCGGGTTCGGATCGTCCTGCCCGTGCAGCGCCTCGTCACACGCGGCGCACCGGGGCCAGCCCGAGACCGGCTCGAGCGCCTCGTGCGCTCCGGGTAGCGCGGTACGGGTCGCGGCGGTGATCGCGACCAGCGTGGTCAGCTCCGGCCACGCGCCGCCGCCGAGTATCCGCGAGACGGTCCGAAGCCCGACCCCGGACATCCCGGCCAGCTGCTGTTGGGACATCCCGTCCTCGGTCATCGCGTCGGTCACCTCGGCGAGCCAGACGGCCAACAGCACCCCGGCCTCCGCGACTGCGTCGGGGCAGCCGGCGGCGGCCATCGCGGTGGGGGACGGCCAGCCGGGCAGCTCGCGCGGTAGAGACTTCGAGGATCGCGGCATCACGCCAACGTAGGCGTGACCCGGAGCGGTCGCCAGCAGGTGACCGCCTCGCGATCGGACGGCCGCACGCTGCCTGCGGCGCCGCGGGCCTGCCTGCCGCGACGTCCGCCCGGTGCTGCAACGGCGCTCGGGCCGGACCCCACACGCACGGGGTCTGCCCGCGCCGACCCGTTGGAGCCCCGATGCCCTCGCCCCTAGCCGTCCACCGGTGGCCACAGCCGCCGTCCGACCGCCCGTTCGAGCCGGGCGATGCTCACCGCATCCGGCCACACCGCACCCTCGAGCAGCGCCTTGAGCGACGAGTGGGACATCTGCGCTCGTCGTGCAAGCTCGCGCAGTCCGAGCGCGTCGGCGTCCCCGAGAAGCGCTTCGCACAGCGCCCGCACCGCTTCGGCCTCGAAGCGGTCCACCTCCCCCAGCGGCCACTGGCCCCGCACGAGGTAGCTGCGAGGCGGACCGTCGATGCCGCGGTGTCTGGCCACCCGCGCACCGTAGGGCGCAGCGAGTTCGTTGCGGCGCACCCGCGGAGGGCCGCTTGCGGTCGGTACACCGACCACCTATCGTCTCGGAGCGAACGTGTGTTCGGGTTGGGGAGGTGGGCCTGATGCCACCCGCCGAGTACCAGCCACGCGAGCTCGATGCTGGTGCGTGGGAGCGTGTCGGCACGCTCGTGAAGGGGCTGTTGGCCGACGCGCGCGTCGCGCCTGATCTGCGGACCAAGGCTCGCCGCCCGTTGGCGGAGCTCGCGTGCAACCTCGACCTGGCAGGCCACCGCGAGCTCACCGCTGCCCTGCTCCTGCGCGAAGACGTCGTCGAGAGCTACATCGCGACGTTGCCTCACGGCCGAGCTGCGACCTACCGGTCCTCGCTCCGGGCGCTGCGCAAGCTCCACATCGCGGGAGCAGCAGCGACCCACCAGCCCATCGCCAAGGGGCCGTTCGCGGCGCCCTACCACCCCGACGAGGTCGAGCAGATGCTCGCCCACGCTGCGGCGCTGCGTAGCGAGCTCCGCCGCCAGCGTGCAGGCGCACTGCTGCTACTCGGCGTCGGCGCCGGGCTCGACAGCCGTGAGTTCGGCGACCTGCCCGCCCGTTCGGTCACACGACGCGGCGACGGGATCGTCACCGTCACGGTGACCGGTAGCCGCAAGGCCCGCACCGTCGCGGTGCTCGACCGCTACGCCAACCGGTTGACCGAGCTCGCCGACAGCCTCGACCCCGACGTGCAGCTGGTCCGCCAGCCAGCCACCGCACACCTCACCGGCTACGCGATGAAGGCGCTGGAGGGCTACGGCGGTGAGGCGGTCGCCGGTCCACGGCTTCGCGCCACCTTCCTCGCGCTGCACCTGGTCGGGGGCACGCCTCTCGACGTGCTGCTGCGCCAGTTCGGGACCAACGGGCTGCGCGACATCGGTCCGGTCATCGACGCGGTCTCCAGCTGGGGACACCTGAAGCGCCCCCTCGACGACCACGCCATCGCCGCGAAGGCCTGGCGATGAACGGCGCCATCAAGCTCGCCCGCAGTCGCAGCGTCCGGTTCGGGCTCGTCGTGCGGGCGCACGCCAACGGCGAGGACCTGGCGCTGGCGGAGTCCGTCATCGACCGCTCCGGCATCGCGCAGCGCATCGAGACGGCGCTGGACGACGCGCGCGTCCACGGCTCAGGTCGGCCACGGCAGCTGCCGGTTCGCACCCTGCTGGTCGCGCTGCTCGCGCTCGCGATGGCAGGACAGCCGCTGCATCTGCGCCGTGCCTACGAGTTGCTCGCGAACCTCGACCCGGCGCTGCGGCGACGGCTCGGGGCCGAACGCGCCGACGGCAGTTGCGTCACCGAACGTCAGGTCGCGCACCTGTTCCGCCGCATCTGCACCGTTCACGACGTCTCCGAGCACACCGCACCCGACCTCGACGCGGGCGTCCGCGCAGCCCGAGAACGAGCGCTGCAGGGGTTGCTCGATGACCTGCTGGGCGCCACGCTGCCCGACCCCGACATCGGCCCGCGGCAGGGACGCTCGTACGCGCTCGATGCGACCACCGTCCAGGCCTGGGCACGCGGGTGGCGCTCGACCGCCCGCCGCCGGGATCGTGATGCCGGCTGGGCGGTCAAGCGCGCAGACGGTTCCACCGCCATCGACGTCACCGGTGGCGATGCCAAGCCGCGCCGCGGACGCCGCCGCGACGAGTTCGTGTTCGGCTACGAGGTGCACGCCTTCACCTGGGTCCGCGACGACGACCAGCCGACCGGGTCGGTGCCCGCGCTCACCGAGCGCATCGCGGTGTTCGGCGGTGGCAGGTCCGACATGGACCGCATCGCCCCCGTCATCGAGCAGCTGGCAACGGTCCGACCGCTGCACGACGTGGTCGTGGACCGCTGGTACTCCCAGCATCTCGCCGAGCGGTTCGCCCTACGAGCTCGTCGCGCGGGAGCAGCCCTCGTCTTCGACCTGAAGACGGACCAGGCGGGCCCCGACGGCACCTACCGCGGGGCGCTCAAGCTGGACGGGGAGCTGTACTGCCCTGCGCTGCCGGCTGGCCTTCACACGTTGCCTGACGCCTACTACAAGGACGTCCACGCCCGCAGCGCTCGTGAGGACCAGGCCGCGCTGCGTGAGCCGTACCAACTGTTGCCGGTCGCTGCGCCCGATGCGGACGGCCACCAGCGGCTGCGCTGTCAGGCCGCCGGCCCGAACCCGAAGCTGCGGTGTCCGCTCAAGCCCGCGTCGCTGGCGAAGCCCGCGGCGACCACCGTCACCGTGCTCACGCCACCCGCCGCACCCGGCGACTGCTGCACCCAGGTCACCATCACCGTCCCGCCGGCGGTCAACGCCCGCACCCGGCAGAAGCACCCGTGGTCGAGCGAAGCGTGGCGCCGCTCCTTCTCCCGACGCTCGAACGTGGAGGGCCCGTTCGGCGTGCTGAAGACCGCCGGCGGCATCGGCGTCAAGCGCGACAGCATCCGCGTGATGGGGCTGACCGCGTTCAGCCTGCTCATCGC
>SKTN01000312.1 GCA_007117945.1 Nitriliruptoraceae bacterium
CCCACCACCACCGACACCGAGGTGGTGGCCGCGGACCTGCGCCTGCGGCGGGGCGCCACCACGCTGCCCGTCGATCCCCGCTTCGAGCTCGCCGTGGTGCCCCTCGAGGGGCGGGTCAAGGTCGGCGAGGCCATCGTCGACCCGGGGTGGATCGGCCTGGTCCCACCGGGTGTGGAGGAGTTGCCCGTCGAGGCGGAGCACGAGGGGGGACGTGCCCTGTTGATCGGTGGGGTGCCGCTCGGCGAACGCATCCAGATGTGGTGGAACTTCGTCGCCCGTGACCGGGAGGAGATCTCCGAGGCCTACCGTGCCTGGGAGGCGCGCACCGAGCGTTTCGGGTCGGTGCCCACCCCGCTGGAGCGGATCGAGGCCCCGGTGCCGCCGTGGATGACGCCCTCGGGGTGAGCCGGCACCGCAGCCGCCTGCGGGTCGTTGCGCCCCCGACAGGACTCGAACCTGTGACCGTCGGATTAGAAGTCCGGTGCTCTATCCAGCTGAGCTACGGGGGCCGGACCGGGCATGCTACGAGTCCTGCAGGTCGCGGACGACCTCGACGAGGGCGGCCAGCTGCTCGTCGTCGAACCGCGAGAACGCCGGCATCGGCCCGTAGCCGTCGGGGACATCGTCGACCCCGTTGCGGATCGCGGCGGCCACCTCGGCGTCGCTGAGCTGGTCGGGGAGGTAGGCGGGTTCGGTGAGCGCCGGTGCGCCCTCCCCACCCTCGCCCGCCGGACCGTGACACACCGCACAGTTGGCGGCGAACAGGGCCTGGCCGTCCACCTCCTGACCACCGTCACAGCCGCCCAGCACCACGGCGAGGGCGCCGGTGGCCAGCAGCAGCGCGGCCGCAGACCAGCGGCCGTCCGACGAGGCAGCGTCACGTGCACCCATGAGCCGGGACCCTAACGGCTGCGGGGCCAGGGCAGCACCGCTTGAGGTGTGCGGTCGTCGGCCGACCGGGGCCTGAGGCACGCATCCTGCTGGCGTGCCCCCTCGCACGGAGGCGGTGACGTGAGCGAGATCGACGAGATCGTCGGCGAGTTCCTGGTCGAGTCCTACGAGAACCTCGACCGCTACGACGAGGACCTGCTCGCGCTGGAACGCGATCCCGGGGACACCGAGGTGATCTCCAGCATCTTCCGCACCATCCACACCGTGAAGGGCACCGCGGGCTTCTTCGCCTTCGACCGGCTGGGGGAGCTCGCGCACGTGGCCGAGAACCTGCTCGGGCGGCTGCGCGAGGGGGAGTTGGCCGTCACCGAGGAGATCGCCTCGGCCCTGCTGTTCACCGGCGACACCCTGCGCAAGATGCTCGCCACGATCGAGGCCACCGGTGTGGAGGGCGAGGAGGACGTCGCGGAGCTCACGGCGCTGCTCACGCGGTTGCACACCGGGGCGGGATCGCCCCTGGTGGCGGAGCTCGACCAGCCGGAGGATGACGAGGACGAGGTCGCGCCCAAGCTCGGTGAGCTGCTGATCGGTGAGGGCGCGACGACGCCCGACGCCGTCGCCCTGGCCGCGCACGAGCAGGACCTCGGCGACGACCGGCGGATCGGCGAGATCCTCGTGGACCACGGACAGACCACCGCCGACGCGGTCGACAAGGCCGTGGAAGCCCAGGGCAACGACCCCGGGCGGAGCCTCTCCGACTCCTCCATCCGCGTGGACGTCGGCCTCCTCGACGAGCTGATGAACCTGGTGGGCGAGCTCGTGCTCGCGCGCAACCAGATCGTCCAGCTGGTGGGCGAGGAGCAGGACTCCCGCTACGCGGGGGCGTCCCAGCGGCTCAACCTGATCACCACCGAGCTGCAGGAAGGGGTCATGAAGACCCGCATGCAGCCCATCGGCAACGTGTGGAACAAGCTGCCCCGGGTCGTGCGTGACCTGTCCCTGGCCTGTGGCAAGCAGGTCAGGCTGGTGATGGAGGGCCAGGACACCGAGCTCGACAAGACCATCATCGAGGCGATCAAGGACCCGCTCACCCACCTGGTGCGCAACGCCGTCGACCACGGCATCGAGCTGCCGGCTGCGCGGGCTGCGGCCGGCAAGGCCGAGGAGGGGCAGCTCACCCTGCGTGCCTTCCACGAGGGTGGACAGGTCAACATCGAGATCACCGATGACGGCGGCGGCATCGACCCCCACGCGTTGCAGCAGAAGGCGATCGCCAAGCGGGCCATCACCGCCGAGCAGGCGGCCACGATGACCGATCGCGAGGCGGTCAACCTGATCTTCGCCGCCGGCTTCTCCACGGCGGAGGAGGTCACCAGCGTCTCCGGTCGTGGTGTCGGGATGGACGTGGTCCGCACCAACATCGAGCGCATCGGCGGCACCGTCGACGTGCAGAGCGAGCAGGGACAGGGCACCAGCTGCAAGGTGAAGATCCCCCTGACCCTGGCGATCGTGCCCGCGCTGATGGTCACCAGCGGTGACAGCCGCTTCGCCATCCCGCAGCTCAGCCTCATCGAGCTGGTGCGCCTCGAGGGCGAGGAGGCACGTGCCGGCATCGAGCTGGTCCACGGTGCCCCGGTGCACCGGCTGCGCGGCCGCCTGCTGCCGATCGTCGACCTGGCGTCCGAGCTTGGCCGCGAGGCCTCCGCGACCCGCGAGACCGTCAACATCGTCGTGCTCCAGGCCGACGGGCAGAGCTTCGGGCTGGTGGTGGACGCGATCCAGGACACCGAGGAGATCGTCGTCAAGCCCCTGGGCTCGCATCTGAAGGAGGCCGCGCTGTTCTCCGGCGCCACCATCATGGGGGACGGGCGCGTGGCCCTGATCCTCGACGTGCTCGGGATCGCGGAGCGTGCCCGGGTGGTCACCGAGACCACGGAGCGCAGCGGTGCAGGCGAGGAGGAGGGGGAGGTGCTCGACCAGCGTCACGTCGAGCGGCGCACCCTGCTGCTGGTCGGCATCGGCGACGACCGCCGGGCGGCGATCGCGCTGTCGGACGTGGAACGGCTCGAGGAGTTCGCCTCCGCCAGCATCGAGTACGGCGGCGGTCGGGAGGTCGTGCAGTACCGCGACGACATCCTGCCCCTGCTCCGCCTGGCAGACGCGCTGGGTGTCGGTAGCTACGGCATGCACCAGCCGGAGCACCTCGACGTGGTCGTCAACCGTGTGGAGGGCCGGATGGTCGGCATCGTGGTGGGCAGCATCCTCGACATCGTCGAGCAGGATGTGGACCTGCGCGACGGCGACGAGGGTCGCGGGGTGCTCGGCTCCGCCATCATCCAGGGACGTGTCACCGACGTCGTCGACATCGACGCCGTGGTGACGCGCAACGATCCCGCCCGCATGGGCGGCTACGCAGGGGTCTGATCATGGCCGCGTCGATCCAGTACTGCACCTTCAGCCTGGCGCACCTCACCTTCGGCATCGAGGTGGACCGGGTCCAGGAGGTCATGCGCAGCCGCGACCTGACCGAGGTGCCCCTGGCCAACGAGGTCGTCGAGGGCCTCATCAACCTCCGGGGACAGATCGTCACCGCCCTCGATCTTCGGCGCCGACTGGAGCTGCCACCCCGCGACCCCGCAGCGCCCCCACCGATGCACATCGTGGTCAGGACCAACTCCGGGGAGCTGAGCCTGCTGGTGGACGCCATCGGGGACGTCGTCGACGCCGACGAGGCCACGTTCGAGGAACCCCCCGAGACCCTCGACGGGGTCGCCCGGGAGCTGATCGCCGGGACCTACAAGCTCGATGGCCGCCTCCTGCTCGTGCTGGACACCGAGCGTGCGGTGCAGTTGCCCAGCCCCGTCTGAGCTGACCTGGAGGACAGGATCGTGATCAAGGATCGAGTGGGAAAGCTCACGGTGCAGAGCCGGGTCCTGTGGGCCATCGGTGTCGTGCTGCTGGCGTTCGTCGGCGTGGCGGCTGAGCGTGTCGCCAGTACGACGTCCACTGCCGCCGAAGCCACCACCGAGCGGGAGGTGCTCCTTGCCGGGGAGCGCCAGGCTTGGGCCGTGGCCGCGGACATCCGCGCGCAGCATCGTGCCGCTCTGGAGCTCCTCTTGGTGGACGGGACGGCGCAGGCCGGGCAGTCGAGCACCGTCGCGGCGTCGGGCGCCACGATCGCCGAGCGTCTGGACGAACTCGGCCATGAGCGCTACGGCGTCAGCTCGGAGGTCGCAACAGCACTGGAACTGCACGAGGAGGCGGAGCAGCTCCTCGATGTGGCGGTGGAGCATCTCTCCGCGGGGGAGCTGAGGCAGGGCACTGTGGTGCTGGATGAGCGGGCAGCGGCGGCGGTACGCGCCAGCGAGGAAGCGATGGACGCGGTCCTCGACACCTTCGCTGCCGAGACCGCGCTCGTGGAGGAGGTTGCGGCGGCGAGGTCCGATGCCAACAGCCGTCTGACGTACCTGATCGTCGGGATCCTGGTCGTCCTGGCGTTCCTGTGGGGGATCTGGGTCGCCCGTGGCATCACCACCTCGTTGGGCCACCACGCGGGCTCCCTGCGCCGCGGATCGACGCAGCTCGATGCGCTCGGAGCGCACCTCATCGCCACCGCGGAGTCGGTCGAGAGCCAGGCACGATCGAGCGCGGCTGCGGGGGAGCAGGTGTCGTCGAACGTGCAGACGGTGGCGACGGCGGTGGAGGAGTTGTCGGCGAGTGTGCGTGAGATCGCGCAGTCGTCGTCGGAGGCGTCGGAGGTGGCGGCGC
>SKTN01000204.1 GCA_007117945.1 Nitriliruptoraceae bacterium
AACCGCAGCCCGCCCCCGCGGGGCGGACCGAGCCGCCGCCTGCCGAGGACCCGGAGGACGACGCCGGAGCTCCGGCACCCGCCACCCGGGCCGACGCCGGGACCGCGGCGCCGGCCACCCCGGCCGACACCGACGACCAGCGGGCTTCCTGAGGCGGTGCGGCGTCAGCCGACCCCGACCAGTTGGGTCCGTGCCAGCTCGGCGTACAGCCCACCGCCGGCCAGCAGGTCGGCGTGGCGACCCCGCTCGATGACGCAGCCGTCGTCGAGCACGACGATCTGGTCGGCGTCCACCACCGTGGAGAGCCGGTGGGCGATCACCAGGCTCGTGCGGCCGTGCAGGGTCTCCTTGAGGGCCGCCTGGACGAGCCGCTCCGACTCCGTGTCCAGGTGGGCCGTCGCCTCGTCCAGCACCACGATGGCCGGGTCCTTGAGCAGCACCCGCGCGATCGACAGCCGCTGCTTCTCCCCACCGGAGAGCCGGTAGCCGCGCTCGCCGACGATGGTGTCGTAGCCGTCGGGCAGCGAGGCGATCATGTCGTGGATTCGGGCGGCCCGGGCCACCCGCACCAGATCCTCGTCGGTGGCATCGGGTCGCGCGTAGCGCAGGTTCACCGCGATCGAGTCGTGGAACAGGTGTGGATCCTGGCTGACGACCCCGACGGCTGCGGCCACGGAGGTCAGGGTCAGGTCCCGCACGTCCTGCCCGTCGAGCCGGACCGCCCCCTGGGTGACGTCGTGGAGCCGTGGGACCAGCGAGGACAGGGTGGACTTGCCGGCCCCGGACCGTCCGACCAGGGCGACCATGGACCCCGGCGCGATGTCGAGGTGGATGTCCTGCAGGATCCAGCTCGAGGCGTCGTCGGCGTGCTCGGCGCTCGGCCCCTCCAGGGAGGCCAGGGCGGAACCGTCCGCCGCCGGGAAGCGGAACCACACGTGCTGAAAGGTGACCCGACCCTCGGGCGCCTCGAGGTCGACCGCGTGGGGCGCGTCCTCGATGGGCCGGGGGAGGTCCACCACCTCGAAGACCCGTTCGAAGCTGACCAGAGCGGTCATCAGGTCCACGCGGGCGTTCGACAGCTGTGCCAGGGGGCCGTACAGCTGGGTCACGTACAGCCCGAGGGCCACCACGGTCCCCACCTGGATCGCCGAGGTGTCGCCGATCACCAGCAGCCCGCCGACGAGGTAGACCAGGGCCGTGGCCAGGGAGCCCACCAGGCCCAGGGCGGCGAACAGCGCCCGGCCCGTCATCGCCTGCTTCACCCCGATGGCGGCGACCCGCTCGGCCTTGTCGTGGAACACCTCGACCTCGCGGTCGATCCGGCCGAACAGCTTGACCAGCAGCGCCCCGGCGACGTGGAAGCGCTCGGTCATCACGGTGTTCATCTCCGCGTTGAGCCCCATGCCCTCCCGTGACAGGACCTGCAGGCGGCGGCCCACGATCCGGGCCGGGATGATGAACAGCGGCAACAGGGCCACGGCGATAAGGGTCACCCGCCACTCCAGGCTGAACATCACCACCAGGGTGACCGTGACGCCGATGAGGTTGTCGACGATCCCGCCCAGGGTGCCGGTCAGGGCCCGTTGGGCGCCGATCACGTCGTTGTTCAGCCGGGTGATCAGCGAGCCCGTCTGGGTCCGGGTGAAGAAGGCGATCGGCATGGTGTGGACGTGGCGGTAGAGCATCGTCCGCAGGTCGAGGATCAGTTCCTCGCCGATCGATGAGGACAGCCAACGTTCCACCATCGAGGCGCCCGCGACGATCAGGCCCACGGTCAGCAGCCCGACGAACAGCCAGATGAGCAGGCCGCGGTCAGCCTCGGGGATGGCGACGTCGATCACCTCGCGGATCAGCAGGGGCGGCAGCGCCGCCACCGCCGCGGTGCACATGATCAGCGCCACGAAGGCCGCGAGCCGCCGCCGGTAGGGGCGGGTCAGGCCCCAGGCGCGCCGTGCGACGGTGCGGTCGAGGCCCCGCGCCTTGAGCTCCGTCGCGTCGCCCATGGGGCGCAGGGGCATGCCTCCGTGTCCTCGCACCTGGCTGCTCCTCGTCGATCGGGCCGCTGGCCTCCAGCGGGTGGGCTCACGGTGCGACGGGTGACGCCACCGGTCCTAGGCTGCGACGGTATGCCTGCGAACACGACCCCCCCACGGACCTCACCGGGCTGCGCGCAGGTGGCGCGCGCACCTGGTCCCCGGATCGGCGCCCTGCGGCGGCGCCGTGGCGGTGCCGTCTCGGGGGCTTCGGTCCCCACAGGGTCCGTGGCCGGGGCGGCCTCGCGGTTCGCTGCCGGGCTGGTGGTGGCCTCGGCCGCCGCGGGCCTGCACGCCGCCGTCGACGTCCGGCGGATGCGCCGGCGGGCGCGGCGGGTCACCCCGCTCGGTCACGACATCGACCTGCCCGGGCGGTTCCCGCCCCGCTACCTCGTGATGCTCGGGGACTCCGCCGCCGCGGGCCACGGCCTGACCGATCCCGAGCAGGCCGTCCCGCGGCGTGTGGCACGGGCAGTGGTCGCCGTGGACGGTCGCGCCACGGCGGTGCGCAGCGTGGCGGTGGACGGTGCCACCACCGCCGACGTCCTGACCACCCAGGTCGAGGCCGCCCGGGGCGCCGAGGTGGTCCTGATCGGCGTCGGCGCCAACGACGCCCTCGACGCGCGACGCACCGGCGGGGAGCTGACCGAGGCGACCCACCAGCTGCTGACCGCCGTACGTGCGGTCGCGGCGCCCGATGCCCACGTGGTGCTCCACACCTGCCCCGACCTGTCCGCCGCCCCCGGCCTGCCGGCGGTGCTCCGGCCGGCCGTCGGCTGGCGGTGCCGGCGCACCGCCCAGCTCCAGGCGGCCGTGGCCGCCCTCCACGGCGTGCCGGTGATCGACCTGCCGCGGGGGAAGCTGCCACGGGAGGTCTTCGGCACCGACGGCTTCCACCCGGGTACCGAGGGCCACGCCCGCATGACCGAGCGGCTGGTGGGCCTGCTCTCCGGCGACCGCAGCTAGCCTGCCGCCGCACCCCTCAGCGCCGACATCCACCCCCTCGAGGTCGACCGTGCCCGAGCCTGCTCGCAGCGATCCGAGCCCAGAGGAGCGCGAGCTGCTGCGCCGGTACGTGACCGACGTCGGTGGTGAGGTCTTCGCCCTCACCGGGCTGCCGGAGGTCGTCAAGGGTGCGCTGTTCGCCCGTTACTCCCGCTACGGCGGGTCCCTGCAGCGGCTGTTCCTCGACGAGTTCGCCGACGACCTCGACACCGACGATCCCGTGGCCCGGGCGGCCACGCTCTACGACAAGGTGTTCAGCGAGTACGGCGACGACTCCGTCGCCCAGCTCGGCGGCGCCCACGTGGCCCTGGAGGACGTCTCCAACCTGCTGACCAAGCGCATCGAGTGGGGCCGGCTGGCCGCCTACCTCGAGCAGTCGACCCGCTACATCCCCTACGACACCCAGCCAGGGGGCCGCTACCGCTACCACCGCGCCGCCGAGGTCATGGCGGGCCCCCACGCCGAGGCCTACGTCGACCACCTCGACGCCATCTTCGACCTCTACGCCGGCCTCGTCCCCGAGATGCTCGACTGGGTCCGCCAGCGCTGGCCGAAGGACGAGGCCACCTCACCCTTCGCCTACCGCAACGCCACCAAGGCCAAGGCCCTGGACCTGATCCGCGGCCTGCTCCCGGCGGCCACCACCTCCAACCTCGGCATGTTCGCCTCGGGCCAGTCCTACGAGGGCCTGCTGCTGCGCCTGCGTGCCGACGAGCTGGCCGAGTCGCGCGCGGTCGCGGACCGGCTGCTCACCGAGCTGCGCAAGGTCATCCCCTCCTTCCTCACCCGTGTGGACCGGCCCGAGCGCGGGGGTGCCTGGTCGGACTACCTCGCCGCCCGCCGGGACGAGACCCGGGCCCTGGCAGCCGAGCTGGTGCCCCAGGATCCCGTCCAGCCCGCGGAGCTGGTGACCCTGACCGATTGGTCGCCCCGGGACCCTGTGGACGCCGAGGTGGCACTGGTCACCGCTGCGCTCTACCCCCACGTGACCATCTCCGAGCAGCAGCTGGAGGCCGAGGTCGGCACCTGGCCGGCCGAGCGGCGCGCCGAGGTGCTGCACGCGGCCGTCGGCGAGCGCAGCAACCGCCGCCACAAGCCTGGTCGCGGGTTCGAGCGGGTGTGGTACCGCTTCGACGTGCTGGGCGACTACGGCGGGTTCCGCGACCTGCAGCGCCATCGCATGCTCACCATCGAGTGGCAGGACCTGACCACCGCCCACGGCTACGAGACGCCACCGGAGCTGGTCGAGGCCGGGGTGGAGGATCGCTGGCACGAGGCGCTGGAGCGTTCGGCGGCGCTCGAGGCCCTGCTCGCCCCCGACCACCCCGCCGCGGCCCAGTACGCGGTGTGCTTCGCCTATCGCGTGCGCTACGTGCTGCAGCTCAACGCGCGGGCGGCCATGCAGATGCTGGAGCTGCGCTCGGTGCCCCAGGGCCACCCGCAGTACCGCCGGGTCGTGCAGGCCATGCACCGCCAGATCGGCGAGGTGGCCGGTCACCGGGCCGTGGCCGACGCGATGGTCCACGTCGACCACGGGACCGCGGAGCTGGAGCGGCTGGCCTCGGAGCAGGCGGCGGAGCGTCGCCGGGAGGCGCGGGAGGATGGCCGGCAGGCGCGGGA
>SKTN01000070.1 GCA_007117945.1 Nitriliruptoraceae bacterium
CACCAACGCCATGCACTGGCTGACCGGGGCCGGGTACGGCGTCGCGCACGCGGTGCTGCTGGACGACCGACCCCCGCTCCTGGCTGGTGTGGCGACCGGTGTCGGCGCCGTGGCCAACAGCTACGCGACGCTCGGGGCGATGGGCGTGTACGCGCCGGTCTGGAAGTACGACGCGGCCACGGTCGCTAAGGACGTCTCGGCCCACGTGGTCTTCGGGGTGGCCACGAGCTTCGCCTATCGGGCCCTGTCCGGGCTATCCGCTCGCGCCAGGAGCGCAGCTCGTACCTGATCGGTGGTTGGCGCGCCCTGCGGACCGTCTGAGGTGGCGTCGACCTGGCAGGCCGTCCGTTCGGCCGCCTCGTCGGGGTCGGTTCGAGGTCGGCTGTCGGGTCGGTGCCGCCACCGCCGTAGCGGTGGCGGCACCGCTGGCGGTCAGGAGGTGGAGGGGAAGGTCAGGACGTTGCGGATCTCCCCGTCGGGGGTGACGACGCCACGCGCCTGGCCGGTTCCCCACTGCTCGCTGTCGAGGTCGCAGACGAACACGGTCACGCCGTCGGCGTTCGGCGCGATCATCCCGCCGGAGCGGAAGCGGATGTCGATCTCCTCGTCGTTGCCGCTGTTGCCGGGTCCGGGCACCAGGATGTTGTAGTCACCGAAGACGACCATGCCGCCGTCGACCTCGGTGCCGTCCGCGCCTCCGTACTCGCCGAACAGCACGGTTCCCGGCTCGACCGCCACGTTGAAGCTGGCGTCGCGCACGACGTAGCCCTCCGGTGGGACCCACATGCCGCCGATCGTGTACGCGCGGTACTCCCGCTCTGGAGCGACGAAACTCGGACGCAGGGTCGCGACACCCTCGATCGTCTGGGTGCCATCGTCCTCGTCGATCGCGACGTCGCTGAACTCCAGGCCGAAGCGCTCGTAGAAGAACTCCCATGCCTCCTCACGGAAGTCCTGGATGTCTGCCTCATCACGGCCCCAGACATCGGCCTGGAACGCCTTGAAGGTGTCGTAGTTGACGACCGTGGGCTCGTCGACCTCCCGTGGTTGTGCCATGTAGGTCAACTGTTGCTCGAAGCCGTCGGGGATCGCAGCGACCGCGCGGGACTGCCCGCGAGCATCTGCGGCGCTGCCTCCCGCGACGATCACGAACGCGGCGAACAACGCCGCTGCCAGCACGGTGGCCATCGCCCGCCGTGTGCTCCATACTCCTGCACGTTCCATCCGACTCTCCTTCGTTGGGTTGGCACGGGTGGAACCGGTCGGGGGCGGGTGCACCAGCGCGTGGCTAGACGCGCCGCACCCCGCCTCCGACCACATGGCCTGGACGCTCGCTGGACCTTCGGTACCCGTCGAGTGACATCTGCCGGCTCCTCCCGCTGCTCTGACAACCAGGAACCCGACCATCCGCTTCCGCTCGAACGCGGGCAGCCGTCCCAGGCACCGCCCTGACGCGAGCGGTGAGTGGTAGTAGCGTGCACCGCGTCGACAGGAGCCCAGCAGCCATGGACCTCGACGACGCACGCGCCTTCCTCGCCGAGCACCACCATGCCGTGCTGCACACCTACCGCCAGGATGGGGCGCCGCAGCTCTCCCCGGTCGCGGTCACGGTGGACGGTGACGGGCACGCGATCGTGTCGACGAGGGCGACCTCCATCAAGGTCAGCAACCTCGAGCGCGATCCGCGAACATCGCTGTGCGTCTTCACCGACGCCTTCTTCGGGCCGTGGATCCGCATCGACGGGACCACGGAGATCGTCCGCCTGCCCGAGGCCCTCGAGCCACTGGTCGACTACTACCGCCGGGTCGCCGGGGAGCACGACGACTGGGACGACTACCGACGGGCCATGCGCGACGAGCAACGCGTGCTGCTGCGTGTCACCCTGACCACCGCCGGCCCCGACGTCGCCGGCTGACCGCAACGGCCGGAACGACGCCGCCGACTGACCGTCGCCGGCTGACCGTCGCCGACTGACCGTCGCCGGCTGGCCGCACCGACGAGCACCACGGCGACCACCGGCCGCACCGAACCGACGGCGAGAGGACCACACGTGGCCAGCGCACCCCAGCCCGGCGAGGCTGCACCACCACTCGACCTGCCGACGCTGCAGGATGGCCGCGTCGCGCTGGCGGACCTGCGCGGGCGTGTGGTCCTGGTGTCCTTCCTGCGCCACGCCGGTTGACTGATCTGCCGAGCGCACCTCGTGAAGGTGCGGGAGCGGTGGGACCGGTGGGAGCGGCTCGGCGCTGCCGCGGTGTTCGTGGTCTTCGACGACCCTGAACTGCTGCGTCGAACGATGTTCGACGACATCGACGTGTCGTCGTTGCCCTTCGACGTCGCCGTCGATCGTTCGCGGTCGACCTACGGCGCGTGGGGACTCGAACGGGCCCGACACCGCGACATCTGGCTCGACCCGAACGTCTACAGGACCTACTGGCAGCTGCTGCGCGCCGGTGACCGGCTCCGGCCCGGGGGGTCCGATCTGCTGCAGTTCGGGGGCGACTTCGTGGTCGACGCGGCGGGGAAGCTCGTCTACTCGCGAGCGCAGGAGCGTGACGACCGCCCTCCCGTGGGCGAACTGCTGTCAGCAGCGAAGCGGGCTGTCGGCTGATCCGGTCCCCGCGACCGCGTCGAGCCGCGGGTTGGGCCCGACGCGGGGTCGGCGCCGCCGGTCGCGCCCGACGCGGGGTCGCCGTCGGCGGTTGGGCCCGACGCGGGGTCGGCGCCGCCGGTCGCGCCCGATCGGCGCTCATCGGCACCGGGGGGGGTCGCACCGTTCCCACCGTGACGCTGCATGCCGCCCGCACGCGGACGGTTGCGGGAGGACCGCCATGAGGGCGGACCGCATCCACGAGCCCGAAGGATCCGACTGTGACCACGACCGCGACCCCGTTCCGTGTCACTCCTGCCGCCCCCGACACGCTCAGGCAGCTCGAAGCCGAGGGGCCCGATGAGCTCAGGGACCACTTCGAACTGATCCGCGGGGGACTGGAAGCCCTGCCCGGCGTCCCAGGCGAGGCGATCTACGGCGCAGTGACACTGCGCACCATCGCGCTCCTGCCGAAGGCGTTCACCCACCTGTTCCTCACGGAGCACCACGTCACCAAGCAGGGCAGCGTCGATCGGTCGGTCAAGGAGCTGGTCTCTCTGCTGGTCGCGGCGCGGATCGAGGGCGACGAGACACCCGCTTGCGCGCCGTACCACGCCGGTGCCGCCCGGTTCGAAGGTGCCACCTCGGCGGCGGTCGACATCGTCACCGACTTCGACCTCCGCAAAGGCGAGCTGGAGCCGGCGGTCCGTGACGCCGTCGAGTTCGCCGCCTCCGCAGCGCTGGAGCCACGCGCGATCGAGGAGACGGACGTGCAGCGCGTCCGCGAGCATGGCTACGACGACGCGGCGCTGGTCGAGTTGGTCCTGACGGGGCTGGTCGCCTACGTCCTGTCCGCCGTCAACCAGGTCTTCGACCTGCGCGAGGGGGAGGGCTAGGCCCTGCAAGCCTCGGCCACCGCGGCTGCGATTGGAGCGGAGGTGGACGGGAATCGAACCCGCCAGGGGCGCGTGGCGCCCCTCACCGGTGTTGAAGACCGGGGGCCCCACCAGGGAACCGGACACCTCCGAGCACGTTCGTGCTCGGGCGCACCGTAGCGTTCGGCCCGAGCGATGCTGGGTCGGCAGGGTGCCCCGCCTGTCCCGGTGGCTGTGCCGCGCCGTTGGTCGGGGTCCTGCTCCGTGGCCCGACGTCGCCGTGGGTCGCGCGGTTCCGGCTGGCCACGGGGTTGCTCGCGTACCGTGGCCGGATCTGTCCCTCGGCAGGTGCGCGACCAACGCGGAGGGTCCTGCTGAGGTCCGCCCGCGTGACCGCGCCGGCGGCTCCGCCACTCGCCGTGCGCATCCGCCATACTGGCCGTCGCGACCGGCCGCTCTGCTCGCCTGCAGGATCGGGGATGCATGTCGAACCTCACCACCACCGCAACCACACCGCCACGCCTGACCGCACTGAGCCACGGCGCCGGCTGCGCCTGCAAGCTGAGTCTGGACGAGCTCCAGGGGATCCTCGCGGGGGTGTCCTGGCCCGAACATGACGACCTGCTGGTCGGCCTGGCCAGCGGTGACGACGCCGCGGTGTGGCGGCAGGGCGACGGGCGCGTCATGGTCGCGACCACGGACTTCTTCACCCCGCTGGTCGACGATCCGCGGGACTGGGGCCGGATCGCGGCGACCAACGCGGTCAGCGACGTCTACGCGATGGGCGCGACGCCGCGCGTGGCTCTGAACCTGGTGGGCTGGCCCCGCGACCTCGATTTCGACGTACTCCGGCAGGTGCTCGACGGGGCCGTCGAGGTGGCAGGTGCAGCCGGCTACGTGATCGCCGGTGGCCACTCGATCGACGCGGTCGAGCCGCTGTTCGGCCAGGTCGTGATCGGCGATGTGGAGGAGGCGGAGCTGCTGACCAACGCGCGCGCCCGCCCCGGGCAGGCGATCGTGCTGACCAAACCGATCGGCACGGGTGTGGTCACCACCGCGCTGAAACGCTCGCAGCCGCTGCCCGTGGGTGCCGAGGGGGGCGGCGCGGGGGTCGCGGCAGGGGAGCACCGTGACGAGCTCGCGGCCGGGCATGACGCCGACCCCGACGCCGAC